>JBAXWQ010000021.1:0-20907 GCA_037128315.1 Opitutia bacterium
AGGGCTTTCAGCGGACGGTGGATTGGTACCGCGAAAATCGCGGCTGGCTGAAGGACCTGGAATTGTGAGCGACGGCCGCCGTCGTTCCAGGCCGGCCTAAAAATTCCGCGTGTAGCGGCCGCCGCGTTCGTCCTCGAACGTGAGCGAGTTGGCCGTGATGCCGATGAGCTTGAGGCCGATTTCGTGCTCGACGATGTCACCGCTGCGGAAGACGCGGTCATTCATGAGGACCTTGCTGTCCGTGGCGGAGGCCCGGATGCCGGCAATGCGCAGATTCTCGATGAACGTGATGGCGCGGGGCTCGAGCTTGACGGGGGGCGCGGCCGGCGCGGGGGCCGGGGCGGGGGTCGTGACGGCCGGTGCGGGCTTGCTGGTCGCGGCGGCCACGGCGGCGGCCGGCTTGCTCTCCGGGACCGGGCTGGGCGCGACCACCGGAACCGTCGGAGTCGAACTGACGGGCGGCGGGGTTTCGGCTGGAATGGCCAGGTTAAAGGTGATGGCGGGGGCCGGGGGCCGGGACACTGGGATTGATTCGGCGGGCGTCGCGGGCTTGGGGGAAATCTCCGGGGCCGCCACGACGGCCGGCTCGGCCGGCGGCGGCACGACCGGGCGGTTCAGGCGCTGCATTCCGAAATAGCCGCCGACTAAAATAACAACCAATGCGCCCGCCATCAGGCCGCCCCGCTTCATGAGCGAGTTGAAGCCGACCGGGGCGGAGCGCTTGGCAATGCGCGACGCCGGATCACCGCCGATGCTGGGCATGCTCGCCAGGGGCGGGCTGTCGCCCGTCCGCTGCTTCTGGGCCTTCTTCAGGGCGTCGTTGATCAGGCTCATGGACGAAGCAGCGAGCGGGGAGCGGGAAACAGGCGGCCGGTCGATTGGTCGATGTTCATCGTCCAATGCTCATTTTTCATCGGCCGGTCAGCGGACCTGATCAATGAACAATGATAACTGAACGTTGAACAATGAACCATCATCGGGATACTAATCCGTCAGCCGCTCCAAGTCGCGGGACGCCCGGCGGGCATCCCAGTAGTTGACCTCGTCGGACTCGCGGATGAAGGCCGACAGGAGGGCCTTGTCGCACAGATTGTTAATGACGCGGGGAATCCCGCGGCTCGCCTTGTAGATCTGGCGCAGCGCCCAGGGGGTGAAATGGGGCCGGCCCATGCTGCCCGAGATGGTGAGCCGATGGTGGATATAGCGGTCCATTTCCTCCCGCAGGAAGGGCCGCAGTTCATAATGCACCAGAATGCGCTGGCGCAGCTGGCGCAATTCCTCGGCGGCAAGCCGGTCCTTCAGCTCGGTCTGGCCCATGAGGACGATCTGCAGGAGCTTCTGCTTGTCGGTCTCCAGGTTGGACAGCAGGCGCACCTGCTCAAATACCTCGAAGGAGAGATTCTGCGCCTCGTCGATGATGAGGACGATTTCCCGGCCGGCGGCGATGCGGTTGAGAAGGACCTGGTTCATCTGCGCCACGAGGTCGTTCTTGCTGCGGGCAATGTGGGTTTCGCCAAGCTCGGTCAAAATCGCCTTGAGCATCTGTGTCTCGGTGACGCGCGGGTTGAGCACGAGGGCGGTGTCGTAGTGCAGGGGATCCAGTTCGCCGAGGAATTTCCGGCACAAGGTGGTCTTGCCGCAGCCGACCTCGCCCACGAGTACGATAAAGCCCTTTTTCTCACTCACGCCGTACTTCAGGTGCTGCAAGGCTTCCTGGTGGGTCGTGCTCAGGTAAAGAAACTTGGGGTCGGGAGTGATATGAAACGGCATCTCCGAAAAGCCGTAGTAGCTCTGATACATCGCGGGGCAAGTATTTGGGCCGGAGGGTAAAAAGCACGACAAAACCGCGTCAATCCGCTTTGAAAAAAGTTGCTTGGCCCTCGGCCGGCTCCTTTATCTTGAAGCCTCTCCCCGTGAATTTCGGCAAACTCATCCTCGGCCTTTATGCGGTGTTTTTTGCGGGCACCTTGCTGTGGGCGGCGAGTTTTTTTGTGCAGTTGCACCGGGACCTGACCGCGCTCCAGGCGCAGGAAACCGCCAATCAGCGCCGGTTGGCCGAGGCCGAGACCCGCCTGCAGCAGCAGGAAAAATACCTGGACCAGCTTCGCCACGATCCGGCCCTGGTGGAACGCCTCATCCGGCAGAAGCTGGGCTATGCGCGGGAAAAGGAATATATCTTTCGGTTTGAGGAGGAGAAGAAGTAGAGATTGCTCAATGTTCATTGGTCATTGTTCAATTTTCATCGCCGGATCTCACCACTGTCATTTCGCGGGCCATAACCAGTAAACCAGTCATAAAGCCCATGAAAAACGAACAGGCAGATCAAATTGAAGAGCGACTCATAAACTTTGGGGTGCAAATCATACTCCTCACGGACCAACTTCCGGTCTCCCCCTCCAGCCAGCATATTGCGCGTCAGGTATTGCGCTCGGGCACATCGCCGGCGCCCAATTATGGCGAAGCGCGCGGAGCTGAGAGCAGAGCAGACTTCGTGCACAAACTTGGGGTCGCCCTGAAGGAGCTGAACGAAACAAAGATCTGGCTGAAGATGATGGCCCGGGCGAAACTCGTTACCACTGACGCCGTGAGTGGCGTGTTGGATGAATGCCAGCAATTGGCCCGTCTGCTGAATGCCTCGATCCAAACCGCTCGGCGCAACGCCTAGTCATCAATGAACATTGAGCACTGAACAATGACCACTGAACAATTAATCTCCTCCTACCGCGCCGCCGGCCAGGGCCAGGTTTTTGCCTTTTGGGATTCACTAGACGCTCGCAGCCGTGCGGAGCTGCGGGCCCAAGCCGGGGAAATCGATCTGGCGGAGGTTGATCGTCTCACCCGGTCCCTGGTGCTCAAGACGGCCGGCGCGGAAGGCGTCAGTCTGGCTGGGCTCGAGCCGGCACCCTGCGAACGCCTCCCGGCCAACGGGGGCGATGCGGCCGCCTGGGACCGCGCCGCCGCGCGGGGCACGGCCGCCTTGCGCGGCGGGCAGGTGGCGGCCTTCACCGTCGCAGGCGGGCAGGGGACCCGGCTGGGGTACGACGGGCCGAAGGGCACCTTCGCCGTCACGCCCCTCCGCCGGAAATCCCTCTTTCAGGTCTTCGCCGAGAAAATCAAGGCGGTCGGGCAGCGCCATGGCCGCCCGCTGCATTGGTTCATCATGACCAGCCATGCGAATCATGCGGCGACGGAGGAATTCTTTGCCGCCCAGCACTACTTCGGCCTGGACCGGGGCCGGGTGCATTTTTTCCGGCAGGGCCGCATGCCGGCGGTTGATTTCACCGGCCGGATATTGCTCGAGACCCCCGGGGCCATCGCCCTCAGTCCCGACGGCCACGGCGGCTCGCTGCGGGCCCTGCACCGCTGCGGCGCGCTCGACCTGATGCAGTCCGAGGGCATCGATACCATCAGCTACTTCCAGGTCGATAACCCCATCGTGCGGTGCGTCGACCCCGCCTTTCTCGGCTTCCACCTCGCGGCCCGGTCGGAGATGTCGAGCAAGATGGTCCTGAAGGCCTACCCGGAGGAGAAGGTCGGCCATTTCTGCCGGCAGCACGGCAAGGTGGTCGTGATTGAGTACAGCGACATGCCGATGGCCATGCAGCGGGAGACCAATCCCGACGGTTCGCTGCGCTACGCCGCCGGCAGCATCGCGATCCATGTGATCAACCGGGAATTCGCCCGCCGGCTCGCGACCGGCGGCCAGGGCATGGCGCTGCCTTTCCACCGGGCGGACAAAAAAATCGCGACGATCGATGCCGCCGGCCAGCCGGTGAAACCCGCAAAGGCCAACGGGGTGAAGTTTGAGATGTTCGTCTTCGACGCCTTGCCCTTCGCCCAGAATTCCATCGTGATCGAAACGGCGCGGTCTGACGATTTCAGCCCGGTCAAGAATGCCGAGGGGCTGGACTCGCCCCAGACGGCGCGGGACGACCAGCTCCGGCAATTCGCGCGCTGGCTGCAGGCGGCGGGCGCCTCGGTCGCGACGGACGCGACCGGGCTGCCGTCCGTCGGCCTGGAGATATCACCCCTCTTCGGCTACGATGCCGAGTCGTTCGCCGAACGCTGGGCCCAGCTGCCGGTCAAGCCGGCGGTGGCGGATGGTCTGTATTTGGAATAGCGGCACAATTTTCATTGTTCATCGGCCAATGTTCATCGTTCACTGCAAGCTGTTCGAACGCCCGGATCGAGAAATGAGCATTGAGAAATGACCACTGAACATTGAAACATTATCTCCCATGAGCCTCGAAAAAATCTCCCAAGCGGTCAAAGACGGCAAGCTGATGCCCAGTGCGGCCGAAAACCTCAGCGCCTGGCTCGATGGCGGGCTGCCGCCCTGGGCGCAGCAAAGCCTGGACGAGCTGATTGAGCGCGGCGAGTGGAGCGAGCTGAACGATCGCTTCTACCGCTACCTGGAATTCGGGACCGGCGGGATGCGGGGACGCACCATCGGCCAGGTCGCGGCCTCAGCCGAGACCGGCCAGCTCAGCGCACAGGGTTCGCCGGAGCACGCCAATGTCGGCAGCAATTTGCTCAACGATTTCACGCTGATCCGCGCCGTGGTCGGGCTGTATCGTTACATCCACGGCTATCTCGCCGAGCAGCGGAGTCCGGCGCGGCCCAAGCTGGTCATCGCACACGACGTCCGTCATTTCTCCCGCCATTTCTGCGAACTCGCCGCCTCCACCTGGACACGGCTGGGGGGGGAGGCCGTGATCTTCGACGGGCCGCGCTCGACGCCGCAATTGAGCTTTTCAGTTCGCCACCTGAAGGCGCACACCGGGGTGGTCATCACGGCCAGCCACAATCCATCGCATGACAACGGCTTCAAGGCGTACTTCACGGACGGGGCGCAGGTGATTCCACCCCAGGACAAGGGCATCATCGCCGAGGTCGATGCCGTGCCGCTGTCTGCCGTGCATCAGTTTCTGGCCAAGGATCTCAGCCAGGTGCTTACCCTGGGCCCGGCCGCCGATGCCGCCTATCTCGCCGCCGCTGCGCAGGCTGTTCTCGACCCCGGCATCTTCAACGCGACCCCGCTCAAGGTCGTTTTCACCAACATCCATGGGGTGGGGGCGATTTCGTCGCTGCCGTTACTCCGTCAGGCCGGGGTGGACGTGACGCCGGTGCCCGAGCAACTGGCCGGCGATCCCCGTTTCCCCACGGTGAAATCGCCCAATCCGGAGAATGTCGAGGCCCTGTCCCTCGCGGTGGCGCTCGCCGAGAAAGGCGGCCACGAGCTCGTGATGGCGACCGATCCGGACTGCGACCGCATGGGGGCGGCCGTGCGGAATCGCAGCGGCAAGCTGGAACTGCTGACGGGCAACCAGGTCGGCGCGTTGCTGGCGGATTACCGCATCACCAAGTACAAGGAACTCGGCTGGATTCCCCGGACAGGAAGCCAGACGGCCGCCATCATCAAGACGTACGTCACGACGCCGCTGCAGGACGCCATCGGGCAGGGACACGGGGTGAAGGTGATCAACACCCTCACAGGTTTCAAGTGGATCGCCGGCAAGATGCGCGGCTACGAGGAAAAGCTCGTGGCCGCCATGGGCCCGGGCTTCGACTACGATGCGACGCCCTTCCGGCAACGGGCCGACCTGCTCCAGCAGCACAGCACGTTTTACCTCTTCGGCACCGAAGAAAGCTACGGCTACCTGCCCAACGACCTCGTGCGCGACAAGGACGGCAATGCCGCCTGCCTGATGTTTGCGGAAGTCTGCGCCTGGGTGAAATCCCGCGGGCTGACCGTGCCGGAGTACCTCAACGAGATCTACCTGAAATACGGCTTCTTCCTCGAGGGCGTCATCAACATCTACTACGAGGGCGCCAGCGGCGCCGCCAAGATCAAGCGCATCCTGGAGACTTATCGGGCCAATCCCCCGGCCGCATTTGGTGCGACCCAGGTGACACGGTTCCAGGATTTCGGCCGCGAGAAATTCCAGGATGCCGATGGCGAGGTTATACCCCGGCAGGACCTTTATCTGGTGACTCTCGCCAACGGCTATTCCTTCGCGGCCCGCGGCAGCGGCACGGAGCCCAAGATGAAGTTCTACCTTTTTGCGCAGGAGCAGGCCAAATCAGCCGCTGATTTGCCCGCGGCCAAGGCGAAGGCCAAGGCCACGCTCGATGACCTGAAGGCCCTCATCGAGGCCGACGCGCGGCAGCGGGCCGAGGGCTGAGTCAGAAAACCCATGGAGGGCCCGCGTCTCTGCGGGCCGTTTTGGTTGCATGAATGCATGTGGCGCGCAGAGACGCGCGCCCTCCACAACCTTTACACCATGAAACCGCTGGCCGAATGGCGCAGCGGCTGCTATCCGCTGGACATGACACCATGCGCTCTTTGCCGCAAAGCGGCTGCGGCCGGCATAATTTTTCTTCTGCCACTTGTGGCGATGGTGGCCGCGCCCCGCAAGGTGATCATCGACCAGGATGCCTTCGGTCCGGGTGGGCCCAACCTGCAGCCCATCCTGATGGTGCTGCAATGTCCGGACGTGGAGGTCTTGGGGATCATGATCGAGAGTGGTGACGGCTGGCAGAAGGAAAACACGGCCCACACCCTGCGGATGCTGGAGATCATCGGGCGGACCGATATCCCGGTCGTGGCCGGGTCCACGCTGCCGCTGCGCAATACCCCGGAGGCCACCAAGCGCTGGGAGGCTCGCCATGGTCAACTGGTCTACAAGGGCGCCTGGACCGAGGCCTGGCCCGCCGGCTCCATCAACCGCCGGCCCATTCATCCGCCCGAGGTGGTGCCGCCCTCCCCCGAGGGCGCCCCCACGACCCTGCCAGCATCGGAACCGGCGGAAGTTTTCCTGGTGCGCAAGGTGCGGGAATTTCCCGGCGAGGTCTCGATTCTGGCCATGGGGCCCCTGACCAACATCGCCCTGGCACTGCGGCGTGACGCGGAGTTGGCCACCCTGGCAAAGGAGATCGTGCTCATGGGGGGGAGTTTCAATCCGCGGGCTGCGAACAACGAATTCGCGCAGGAGTATATCCACCACCCGCGGCTTGAGTTCAATTTCCGGTGGGACCCGGAGGCGGCCGCCGCGGTGCTGCAGGCGCCATGGCGCAAGCTCATCCAGGTGCCGGTGGATCCGACCACCCGGACACTCTTTAGCCCCGCGCTGATCAAGCGGATCGCCGCGGCCGATACGCCGGTGGCGCGCTATGTGGCCCGGCATATCGAGGGCTTCCCGATGTGGGATGAACTGAGCGCCGCCGTTTGGCTGGATGCGGCCATCGTCACCCGGTCCGAGCGTCTCGCCGTGGGCGTGGATACCGCGGCGGAAGCTGCGGGCTACGGCAACACCCTCAGCTGGCCGGCGGGGCAGGGGCCCGGCTTGGGCGAGCGGGACATCACCGTCGTGTTCGAAGTGGACGTGCCCCGGCTGGAAAAACTGGTGGTGAACCTGCTGACTTCACCGTCGAGCGGTAAATAAAAAGGCGCGCCGGATGGCGCGCCTTGGCACGGGTCGTCCGGAGGACTCGCCCGTCTCAGACGAGCAGCAGGGCGGGTTTCTCGAGCAGTTCCTTGATCGCGGCGAGGAACTGGGCGCCGAGGGCGCCGTCCACCACCCGGTGATCGCAGGAGAGCGTCAGGACCATCGTTTGCCCGACGACAATGGCCCCATTCTTCACCACAGGCTTGGTGACGGTGGTGCCGACGGCGAGGATGGCGGCGTTGGGCGGATTGATGATGGCCGAGAACTTGGTGATGCCCATCATGCCGAGGTTCGAGACACAGAAGGTGCCGCCGGTGAATTCATCCGGCTTGAGTTTCTTTTCCTTGGCGCGTTTGCCGAGCGGCTTGGCCTCGGTGCTGATGGCAAAGAGGGACTTGGTGTGCGTGTCGCGGATGACGGGGGTGATGAGGCCGTCCTCGATCGCCACGGCAAACGAGACGTGCACGGCGCCGTGATACTGGATGCCGCTGCCGACCCACGAGGCGTTGACCCCGGGGACGCGGCGGAGCGCCTCGGCGCTGGCCTTGAGGACGAAGTCATTAACGGAGAGTTTAACCCCGTCCTTTTCGAAGGCGGTGTTGAGCTGCTGCCGGACCGCAAGCAGCGGCTCGGCGTCGACCTCGATTTCCAGATAGAAATGCGGGATCTGCGTCTTGGCCTCGAGCAGGCGCTTGGCGATTGTCGCGCGCATGTTGGAGGCATTGACCGTACGGCTCTCCTGAATAGGCCCTGTCCTCCATGGCAGGATATCCACGCCACCCTGGGGCTGGGCCTGGGCCGGCGCGGGGAGGGCGGACTTGAGCAGGGCCGGATTGGCTGCGGCCGCGAGGACGTCGGCCTTGACGATGCGGCCGTGCGGCCCGGATCCAGTGAGACGAGTGGCATCAACTTTCTGGTCGGCGGCGATCCGGCGGGCGAGGGGGGAGATCTTGAGACGGCCTGCGGGTGTGGAGCTGGGAGCAGGGAGCGGAGAGCTCGGAGCAGGAACCTGCGCCGTTACCGCCGCAGCTACGGGGACGGGCGCGGGTGTAGCCGGCCTCGGTGAGGCCGGGCCGGGCCCGCCTTCGCTCTGCGAGCTCCGGCGCGGTTCGTCCTGTGGCTTCGCCTCAGGCGAAGGAGCGGGCGCCGTGCCCTGCGAAGCTTTCGGCGAAGCAGGGGCCGGAGCCGCCACAATCTCGCCGGGCTTGCCAATGGCGCAGAGGGCGGCGCCGATGGCGACCTGCGAGCCGGCTTCGGCGAAAATCTTGATCAACGTGCCCGTGAAAAACGTCTCGAGCTCCATCGTGGCCTTGTCGGTCTCGACCTCGGCGAGCATGTCTCCGGCCTGGACGGTATCGCCCTCTTTTTTCAGCCATTTGACCAGCGTACCCACCGTCATGGTGTCGCTGAGTTTGGGCATATCAATGATGTCGGCCATTTGCGGAGTGCGCGGACGCGCAGTTGAGAGTTGAAGGTTGAGAGTTGAGAGGGGGAAATTGTTCAGTGGTCACTGTTCATTGTTCAATTGTCATCGGCAAATCTCGGAACCGGAAAATGACCGATGAACATTGATCGATGAGCAATGAACGATGCCTTACTTCATCGTCTCCAGCGCGGCCGCAAAGATTCGCTCGACGGTCGGGAGCTGGAGCTTTTCCAACGGCGGCGAGTAGATGGCCGGGGCGTCGATCGAGGTCAGGCGCTTCACCGGGGCGTCGAGGTAATCGAAGGCCTTGTCCTGGATGATGCAGGCGACCATGGCGCCGACGGAGCAGAAGGGCTTGGATTCCTCGACGTAGAGGGCGCGGCTCGTCTTCTTGACGGAGTTGAGAATCGTCTCCTCGTCGAGCGGGCGGATGGAACGCAGGTCGATGACCTCGGCGTTGATGTTGTGCTGGTGCTTGAGCAACTCGGCGGACTTTAACGCCATCTGGATGGCGCGGCCGTGGCCGATGATCGAGAGATCCGTGCCTTCCCGCAAAATGTTGGCCTTGCCGAGCGGCACCAGATATTCGCCGTCGGGCACCTCGCAGGACTCCCCATAGAGGATGGTGTTCTCCATGAACATCACCGGGTCGTTGTCGCGGATAGCCGACTTCATCAGGCCCTTGGCGTCGTACGCATTGGAGGGGACGACGACCTTGATGCCGGGATGATAGGCGGCGATGGACTCGGGCGTGTGGGAGTGGGTCGCGCCGACGTTGGTGCCGCCGTTGGCGGGGCCGCGGAGCACGATGGGACAGTTGATCAGGCCGCCGGACATGTAGCGGATGTTGGCCGCATTGTTGAAGATCTGGTCGAAGGCGACGGAGTAGAAGCTGAAGAACATCAACTCCATCACGGGTCGGAGGCCGAGCATGGCGGCACCGACGCCCATGCCGATGAAGCCGGCTTCGCTGATCGGGGTGTCGACGATGCGCTTGGGGCCGTACTTGGCCAGCATGCCTTCGGATATCTTGTAGGCGCCGTTGAACTGGCCAACCTCTTCACCCATGAGGATGACGTTCGGGTCGCGCTCGATTTCCTCGGACATGGCGGCGCGGAGCGCTTCGCGGTAGGTGATGACGGGCATTGGGACGGAAAGTTGAGAGTTGAGGGATGAGAGTTGAGAGACCGATCCCTTAGTCGAAGAAGAGGGAACCGACGGATTTGCGGTCGGCGGGATTGTCGATCTCCCAGTACACGTCCTTCTTGATGTCCTCGACGGTGGGGTAGGGGCTGGCCTCGGCAAACTGGGCGGAGGTCTCGGCCTCGGCCCGGGCGGACTCGTCGATTTTCTGGACGAGCTCCTCGGTGAGGATCTTATCGGCCAGCAGGGTATTCTGGCAGACCATGATCGGGTCCTTGGTCTTCTTGTATTCCTCGATCTCGGCCTTGTCGCGATAGGTGCTGTCCGGATCGGCGACGGAGTGGCCGCGGTAGCGGTAGGTACGGATCTCGAGGACGCTTGGCAGCGACTGATCGTGGGCCAATTTGAGGGCGGCGCCGACCTTGTCGCGCACCTCGAGGACATCGTGGCCGTTTTCGACGATGGCCCAGTTCATGCCATAACCCTCGGCCCGTTGGGCGAGGCTCGGGCCGGCGGAGGAGCGTTCCTGGCTCGTTCCCATCGAATAGCCATTGTTCTCGATGATGAAGACCACCGGCAGCGACCAGAGGGAAGCCAGGTTGTACGACTCATGGACCGCGCCTTGATTGACTGCGCCGTCGCCCATGAACGCCATGCAGGCGCCCTTGAGCCCCTTGTATTTCAGGGCATAAGCCAAACCTGTGCCGAGCGGGATCTGGCCGCCGACGATGCCGTGGCCACCCCAGAAATTGCGGGATGGATCGAAGTAGTGCATCGAGCCGCCCTTGCCCTTGGAACAGCCGGTGTACTTGCCGTAATTCTCAGCCATCATCTCATTCATGCCCATGCCCACGGCCAGCGCATGACCGTGATCGCGATAGGCGGTGATGATGTGGTCGTTTTTGCCCATGACGGACGCGCAGCCCACGGCGATCGATTCCTGTCCGATGTAGAGATGCAGAAAGCCGCCAATCTTGCCCTGCTGATAGCTGCGGAGGCAGCGTTCCTCGAAGCGCCGGATGCGCACCATGTCGCGGTAGAGCGCTATTTTTTCATCGGCACCGAGCTTGACGTTGATCGCGGCCTGCCGCGCATCATAGTCCGGATTTGAAACTTCGGACTTTTTCGTGGTGGGAGATTTCTTGGACACAGGAATTATTTTGAGTTTGAAGTAATATCGAGGCGCAAGTGTTTTTCCTTTAGGGAATCCTATCCGAACACAAGCGAAAGTTTGGCGCTAGAGAGGCATAAGCTTGGAGGGCTCGCGTCCCTGCGAGCCGGCCTGCAGAGACGCAGGCCCTCCATAGAAAATGCCAGATATAATAAGGGACAGGTCAAAAAAGGCCTGGTCAAAAAAGGGCCTGGCCTGTCCCTTACTGACATTGCGAGCCGGCCCGCAGGCACTCGGGCCCTCCACAAATCAAGTCATGGCTTTGTCGTTATCTGCTCGATGGTTATCTGGATTGGCGAGCGAGTGCAGTCGGCCTTGAGCGCCACGAAGCTGTCGCGATATTTGTCGTAGATCGGCCACAAGGCGGACTGATCAGTTTCGGGGATGGGCAGGGTCTTGATCTGTTCGCGGGTGAAAAAACCAAACTTTCCCTCATCTATGTCGGTGGGCAACCGGCCAATGGGCGTCTTGCAGCGGAAGAGAAACATCAGCCAGTGCGTTTCGCCCTGGTAGGCCTTTTCGGCGATCATGGCGAACAGGTGCAGGTCGGCCGGTGTGATCTTGAGCCCTGTTTCCTCGTGGGTTTCCCGTGCCGCACAGTCAAAGGGCGATTCCCCCGTGGCCATCTCCAGTTTGCCGCCGATGGGTGACCAGATGCCGAGATTGGGCTGCTTGGCGCGCAGCATCAGCAGCAGTTCGCCGGCGGCGTTCTCCACAAAGACCAGGACGCTGATTTTATAAGGCAGTACCTTATGCATTAGAAATTGAGCGTGACCTTTGCCGCGGCACCGGCAACCAAATCTTCCGCACGGGCCGTGTCGCCAGAATTTCGCCCGTGATTCCCCCTTCAACCGTCATCCTCGATTGTGGCTCCAGCCGGACGGCGCTGGGCGTGTTTCGCGTCAGGCGGGGCCGGCTGCGTTGCGACACCTGGGTCCAGGAAAATTTTTCCGCTCCCGCCGAAAACGAGGCGCAATGGCTCGAGGGCACACGCACCGCCCTGCAGGCCATCCGCCGGCGTCTGCCCGCATCCGGACCAGTGGTGCTGGTGCTCCCTGCACACCTGGCCCTCATCAAGCTGATCCAGACGCCGCGAGCGGCCCCGGCGCAGCAGGAAAAAATCCTGCGGTTTGCGGCGGAGCAAAATCTGCCCTATGCGCTTTCGGAGGTGGTGTGGGCTGGCGCGGTGGTGGGCACGCATGATCAGGTTCATGAGGTGATGCTCGCCGCGGCCAAGCTGGCCGTGATCGAGCCGCTCTGCGCGATCGCGGAGGGGGCCGGTTTTGTGCCGGGGCTGGTCTTGCCCTCGTTGTGGGCCACCCAGGCCGCCTATCGGCTGGTTTTTCCGGCCCCGTCGCCCGTTGCGCTGGTGCTCAACGTCGGGGACCGCTCGGCGGCCGCGCTCGTGGTCGGGACCGAGGCCAGCGCTGCGCGCATCATTCCCTTGGGCGGCAGTGAGGAGTCCCAGCAGCTGGCGGAAAACGCCGTCGGAGCGGGTCCCCCCAACGCTGCCGTCATGGATCAGGCCGCCGCGGCTCCGCCGGACGTCACCCTGCGATTGACGCAGGAAATTGCTCGGACCTTGGCGAATCTTTCCCGGCGGAACGAAGCGGCCATGCCCGCACGGATATTTCTGTGCGGCACCGCTGCCCGCCTCAACGGTCTCGGGCCGGCGCTCACCTCCCGGCTTGGACTGCCGGTTGATTACCTGCCGGTGGATGGGGTGATGGAATTTGCGGGGGAGCCGGCCGCGGGGGTGGCGTCGTCGCTCGCCTTCATTGACCTGATCGGCGCCGCCGCGACGCAACTGCTGCCCGACCAGACGGTATTAAGCCTTTTGCCGCCGGGCCGGCGCGCCGCGGTGGATTGCCGCCGGCGCCAGCCCTGGTTGCTGGCGGCAGCGCTGCTCGTGGTCACCGCGTTGCTCCCGCCCATTCTGCATGAGCGCCAACTGAGCGCCGTGGCGCGGCAGAAGGCCGCGATGCTCGAACGGGCGCTGGCGCCACTGCGCGAGCCGGCGGCGCGCAATCGCGCCAATTTGCGTCAAATCGCCGAGTGCCGGCGACAGATTACCGAGTACCAGGCGATCGCGGAGCTCCGCACCAGCTGGCTCAACCTATTCGCCGTGTTGGAGGAGGGCCTCTGTGAGGTCGAGTATGCCTGGCTGGATCGGCTGGTGGTGATTCCTGCCCCGACCGGCGCTCCCGTCCGTTTAGGCATTGCGGGGCGCATGCTCACCCGGACCGGGCCGACACCCATGAGCGGAGAGGGCAGCGTTGGGCGCAGCAAGGTCCTGCTCCAAGCCATGGAGCGATTGCCCGGTCTGAGTGTCGCGGCGGAGGGTCGGCGCTTCGATCACTCCCAACCTGATGTAACCCGGTTCAGTTTCACCCTCGTGTTTGATCCGGCGCATCGCCTCTGACGCATGAAATGGTTGAGATCCAGTTTGGCCTTCCGTGGTGGGTTGCTCCTCCTTGCGGTGCTGCTGTCGGTCCTGCTCTGGCTTTGGGGGTATAGTCACACCCAGGCGCGGCGCGCCGTGGCCGCCCTGACGGCCCTGACGCGCGAACGGGAAAAGCTGGCCCGCGAGTTGCCGGCGCTGCGGGAGGAAAATACAGGGGCCATTGTCCAGGCGCTGGCCGAGGGTGAGCAAGTTTCCGCCGAGTGGGCCCGTGAATTACGGGACCCGGCCAGCTTACCGCCGGTTGCCACCTCCCTGGAGGTGTTCTTCGAGCTGGCGGCGTTTGCCGAAAGAACCCGCGGTCTGGCGGCCCGCGCACATGTGACTGTTCAGCCCGATGAACGATTTGGCTTCGCGTCACTGGCCAACGAGGGGCCCGTGGCCGATCAAGCCCGGGTGGTTTTACGCCAGTGCATTCGGATCCAGATTTTGCTCGAACAGTTGATTGCCGCCCAGCCTCAGGCGGTGCTGGGTGTCCAACGGGAGCGGCCGGGATCCATCGGCCAACCCAGCTTGCGTCCGACCGCCGCTCTTGCCGGCAGCGCGACTCCTGGTGCCATCCCCGAGCCGTCGATTGATCTGTTCGTGCCCGATGCGCGTCTATTGGCGCGGGTCCCCGGTTTGTTGGCGGGCGAGGCCTACCGCCTTGAGTTCACGGGCGAGACTCGGGTGTTGCGTACCTTTCTTGACGGGATCGCCCAACGAGATTTCCCGGTGCTGGTGCGCAGTGTCGAGGTGGAGCCGGTCCAAGCAACTGACCCCGCACCGCCTTTGCCTGGAAAGGTCGTCGGTCGGGCGCCCCAACCCAAGGTTGGCCGGACCCTGTCCCGCTTCTTGGTCGTCGTCGAGTGGCTCGAATTGCTCAACCCACCGGGGAAATCTGCATCATGAGGTCGGGATTTAATATTGCCGGGGACAAGCTGATGTTCGCCGGGGCTGCCGTAATTTTCGCCCTCGGCTGCGTCTGGGCCGCGAATGGACAAAGGGAGATTCGTCGTTTGCGGCATGTTCCGGTCGCAATCTCTCTCACTGGTCCGACCTACCAGCCCACGCAGCTGCCGCGGCCGGATACCGCCAAAGGGGCCTGGATATCACCCGGGGAAACATTCTCCGGTCCCGGCGGGATCGGTGGACTCTTCACTCCGCCGGGCGTTTATCATGACACCTCCGCCTCGCCTGATTGCCGGCTTCTGGCGGTAAAGCCGGAGCCTTTCCGGCTGCAACTCGTGGGCTACGTTGGTGTCCCGGGCGACTATCGGGCGGCCTTCGTTCGACCAGGCCACCCGGGGACCCTGCTGGCCCGCGAAGGGCACTGCTTCGCTGATCTTGAGCTGACGTTGACGAAATTCACCGTGAATACTGTTTCCCGTACCCCGGGGCTTGCCGCTTCACCGGTCCACGCAATTTCGTCCCAGGCTGTGCTGGCCGATCATCAGACGGGAGATGAAGTGGTGCTGGAGGGTGGACTTCTCCGCTGCACGGCCACGCCCCTCGCGGTGCTGCAGTCGGCGGATGACAATCAGCCACGGGAACTGCGGGAAGGTGACGACTATCAGGCGGGTGACGCCACCTATCGGGTTGAACGGATCCAACTGGCTCCGCCGCTGGTGGTCATTGCCCGCCAGGGCCTCGATTCGACCCTGCAGGAAAGGAAGACGCTGCATCCTCCGCTTCCCCTCAGCCGGAAGGGCCGCATGGCCAGGGACACTGATATCGTCCCGGCCGGAGGAGTCAGCGCCGCCGGATTGGCGGCCAACAGCAATTGAATTTATGAAGCGACTCAACGTTCCCTCTGCCCTCGTGGGCCTACTCATTGCTCTCGGTCCCCTCACGGTGCTCCGCGCGTCGCCGCTCGAGTCGGCGGGCGCGGGCGATGATGGCACCGCCTTGGTCGCGCGGGGTCGTCAGCAATATCTGGCGGGTGACTCAGCTGCTGCGCTGCAGACTTTCACCCGGGCGGCCGAGCTGGCCCCGCAGCAGGCGGAGGTGAAGAACTTCCTGGAGCGCCTATCCCGGGAGCGTGTCGCCACGAGTTTCGATCGTTCCCGCACCAGCACCCAAATGCTCGAGGCGATCAACCTGGCCTGGCAACGCGCGGCCGTGAAGCCCGCCCCGGAGACAGTGGTGGCCTCCCCGGTGGTTGCCCCGCGCCTGCGGGAAAAACTCCACGCCATCATCTTGCCCAGCGTAAATTTCACCGGTCTGGAGCTCAGCCAGGTCATCAACACGCTGAGCGTCCTGTCGGAGGAGTTGGATAACACGGGCACGACGCCCAAAGGGGTGAATATCGTGCTCATCGACCCGGCCAGGGGCAACCCGACCGTCAACCTGACGCTGCGCAACCTGCCGCTGAAGCGGGCCCTCGACTTCATCACCGACTCGGTCGGCTACCAATATGAACTGCAGGCCGATGCGATCATCGTCCGTCCCGGCGGCGAACAGTCTCCCCTGGACACCCAGTTTTTCCCGATTGCCCGCTCCACGGTGCTCCGGATGACCGGCAAAGGTCTGGTGGCGCCGCCGAAGCCGGGTCCGTCGGCCCCGGCGCTTGGGCCGCATCCCTCGGCGGAGGACGAGGGCCAGACCATTCGAAATTTTCTGCAACTGGCCGGCGTCAGCTTCGATGGGGTGCCGGGCGGCAGCCTGGCCTTCGACGGCTCGCAGCTTATCGTGACGCAGACGCCGCGCAATCTGGAGCGGATCCGGAACATTCTCCAACGTTACAGCGAGGTCCGCCAAGTCGAGATCGAGGCCAAATTCATGGAAATCCAGCAGGGCCAGCTCGACGAACTCGGGGTCCAGTGGAACGTCAGCAAGAAGCCCACGCAGCATAGCGGGGCGACGGCGACCCAGTATCTTTCCTCCAACCGCTCCTTGGCCGACGCCTTCACCAACAGCTCGGGGGGAACGCGGGGCAGCATCGTGCGGGGGAGTGCCGGGGGTGTGGCAGCCAGCCCCGACGCTGCGGGCGCGCCGGAAATTCCCATCTTGGTCAATCCTCCCCCGATTCCGGGCACCAACAACCTCGGCTATGCCGCCAATCCGCTCGGCGTCGTCACCGGCGTGGTGGGGGAGTTCAATGTCACCGCGATCGTGCGGGCCTTGGCGCAAAAGTCCGGCACGGAACTGCTCAGCGCCCCCAAGCTGACCGTTCTCTCCGGCAATCCGGCGACCATTACCATCGCGCAGGAGCTGCGCTACCCCCAATCCTTCGGCCAGGTGCAGAGCCAGGTGGGCACCGGCAGCGCCAGCGGCGGCGGCTCGGCCGGCGTGGCCATCACCGCGGGCACCCCGCAGGAATTTACGACGCGCAATGTGGGCGTGGAACTAAAGGTCACGCCGACCGTGGAGGAGGATGACCGCAGCATCAGCCTCGACCTTAATCCCAAGGTAACGGAATTTGAGGGTTTCGTCGAATATGGCGGCCAGAGCATCGCGATTTCCGGCGGCACCACGGTGACGGTTCCCTCCGGATTCTATCAGCCCATCTTCGGGGTGCGGGAGATGAGCACCAAGGTCACCATCTGGGACGGCGCCACCTTGATCATGGGCGGTCTCACCCGGGAGGACGTCAAGCAGGTCAGCGACAAGATTCCCGTGCTCGGCAACCTGCCGGGCCTCGGGCGCTTTTTCCGCAGCAAGGGCGAGAGCACCCAGAAGCGAAACCTCCTGATCTTTGTCACCGCCAATCTCGTCAATCCCGGGGGGGCGTTGAAAAAGCAGGCCGGCTCAGGCCCGCCCCCGGATTCCCTCTACCAAAACCCGACCATTGTGACTCCCGGGGGGATCAGCGTGCGGTAAAAAATGACCCTCGGACGATGGCCGGTGCACGAATTGACTCCCCATCGCCACGGCTTGGGCTACTTTCTCATTCTGTCATGGCACTTCTCGGCAAACGCAACCTGCTTCCCATCGTCCGCTCCGCCCAGCCGGGGTTTTACCTGGACGGTGGCGCGCATGGCGAAATTTTGCTGCCGGGCCGCTACATCCCGCCGGGGGCGACGCCGGGCGGGAAGATTGATGTCTTTGTCTACCGCGATTCCGAGGACCGCCTCGTCGCCACGACCCAGAAGCCGCTGGCTGCCGTCGGGGAGTTCGCCTGCCTGCAGGTCGTCGCGGTCAGTCCGCGCATCGGGGTGTTTCTCAACTGGGGCCTGGAGAAGGATCTGCTGCTGCCTATCCGGGAAATGGACGGCCCGCTGAATCCGGGGGACTGGGTGGTGGTGCAGGTGGCCCTGGACGAGCAGACGGATCGCCTCGTCGCCAGCGCCCGGCTCAATCGGCGGCTGGACCTGACGCCGGCCAATTATCACGAGGGCGAAGCGGTCAAGCTGCTCGTCGCGAGCAAGAGTCCCCTGGGCTACAACCTCATCGTGAACAACGCCCACTGGGGACTGATCTATGATTCCGACCTCACCGCCCCCCTGAAGGTGGGGCAGCTGCTGGCCGGCTATGTGCGCTCCGTCCGGCCCGACGGCAAACTTGACCTGGCCCTCGGCCAGGCCGGCTACCGCCGCATCGGGCCGTACACCGAGCAGATCATGGCAATCTTGCAGGCCAAGGGCGGGCATTTGCCCTATCACGACAACAGCCTGCCGGAGGAAATCCGGGACGTCTTCGGCATGAGTAAGAAGGCTTTCAAGCAGGCGATCGGTTCACTGTTCCGGGAGCGTCGCATCGTCATAGAGCCCGATGGGATCCGCCTGGCCGTGGCGACGGGTGATCGCCCAACGCCGCGGTCGCCGTGAACCGGGCGGATAGTGCTTTGTGTCCGCGCCTCTTTGTGGTTCAACTAGGGCGTGTCTTCAAACACGACAAACACCCATATCTGTCATTCTGAGCGCAGCGAAGTCTAGCCAGCAGGCTGGTTCGACATCCATGCGTTCGCTCGTGATATCGCGTTCGATGCCGTGGATCCTTCGCTCCGCTCAGGATGACAACCCCAATTTGACAATGCACTCATATCGTCGATGACCACTCCCTCAAAACCCAGCCAGCCCCGTCAGGAAACCAATTCCTCCAGCCCGCGCCTTGTGGGGGTACGGGAGGTCCCGATCGAACTCTGCCAGTTCCTTAAGTTTGGCGGTTTGGTCGAAAGCGGGGGCGAGGCCAAGCAACTCATCAGCGAGGGCCAGGTGCAATTGAACGGCGTCGTGGAAACGCAGAAGCGGAAAAAACTCGTGGTCGGCGACAAGGTGAAGGCCCACGGGCATGTCATCGTGGTGAAACTGGCGTGAGGTCTGCGCCGACATCATGCCTTTTAGCTCCCTCGGCTTGTCGGAACCCCTGCTACGTGCCGTAGCCGGTCGGAAATATTCCAAGCCCACGACCATCCAGGCCCTGGCTATCCCGGCAATTTTAAGGGGAGGCGATGTCTGGGCCTCCGCCCAGACCGGTTCGGGCAAGACGGCCGCCTTTGCCCTGCCGATGCTGCAGGTCCTGTCCGGCACCCGCCGCGAGCGCGGTCGGCTGGTGCGGGCGATTATTCTGGCCCCGACCCGCGAGCTGGCGGCGCAGATTGGTGAGGCGATCCGCAACTACGGCCGCTTTTTACCGGAGCCAATGAAGACCCTTGTCGTCTATGGCGGCGTATCCATCAACCCCCAGATGATGGCGCTCGGCGGCGGGGCCGATATCATCGTCGCCACGCCGGGCCGTCTGCTCGACCTGATCGACCACAACGCCGTCTCACTGGCGGCGGTCTCGCTCCTGGTGCTCGACGAGGCCGACCGCTTGCTCGACCTGGGTTTCTCGGCGGAATTGGGCCGGATCATCGCGCTGTTGCCCCCCCGGCGGCAAAGCCTGCTGTTTTCCGCGACCTTTCCCCCCGCCGTGCAGGCGCTCGCGGAGAATCTGCTGCGCCAGCCGCTGCGGATCGACCTGCCGGCCGAGCCGGAGTCGGCCCCGGATATTCTCCAGCGGGCGATCGAAGTCGACCCGCCGCGGCGGACCCAATTATTGCGGCACCTGATCGAGGAAAACAAGTGGACGCGCGTCCTTGTCTTTGTCGCAACCAAGTATGCGACGGAGCACGTTGCGGAAAAACTGCGCAAGGCCGGGATCGCGGCCACCGCCTTCCATGGTGAACTGAGTCAGGGCGCACGCACGCAGGCCCTCGCCGACTTCAAGGCGAGCAAGGTCCAGGTATTGCTCACCACCGACCTGGCGGCTCGTGGCATCGATATCGTCAGTCTGCCGGTCGTCGTTAACTTCGACCTGCCGCGCTCGGCCGTCGACTATACGCATCGCATCGGCCGCACCGGTCGGGCGGGGGAGCACGGGATGGCCGTCAACTTCATCAGTGCCGACACCCACGCCCATTTTCTCCTGATCGAAAAGCGCCATCGTCTCGATCTGCCGCGCGAGCAGGTCGAGGGCTTCGCGCCGATCGAAACCGAAGTACCGTCGCCGCCCGGCGGCGGCATCAAGGGCCGGCGCAAGAGCAAGAAGGACAAATTGCGCGAGGCCGCGGCGCAGGCCGAAGGCGGCTTGGCTGCAAGAGCGCCGGCACCACACGTAGCACCGGCCGCTGCCGCGAAAAAGTTTTCCTGGCCGCGGCTGCGGTGAGCACGGGTGTGCGACTTCCGAGCAGCGGCGAAATTTACGGTGGGTTTGTCCAGTGGCTTGTCCGGTAGCGACAGGCGTCCCTGCCTGTCGGTCATGGCCATATACGCGGTCGCAGGCACCACAGGCACGGAGGCCTGTGGCTACAGGTCGCATACGATTAAAGCATTATGCGGCCACCCCTCAGTTATCCAAATCCACTACGCCCTGCGCGGTGCTCAGGGCTTCCAGTACCCGGTATTCCAAACTCTCCTTGGCGTGGCCCTTGAGGTTGATCTTGAATCCGGTCAGCAACGTTTTCATGACCTCGCTGTGCGTTGGCGCATTGGGCGTGATTTGGATTCTTTCCAGTGCTCGCGGCCCGTGATCGATGAAGGCTGCGGCGGCCGCGTACTGGTCCTTGACCTGGAACTTATCCTGCCTGCTGCCGTTGCGGACCGTAACCTCCATTAGTCCATCCGGCGTGTTGAATTTGAAGGGCATGTGCGGCAGTTTGATATCCATGCGGACAACATAGCCCGCAATGCTCACCGTTGAAAGGTATTCCGCCGTCCGTCGGTCAAGTAACCGGCGATTACTGGTCCCAAATGCGTCGCCAAATGCCCCGTCTGCCTTCACCAGACCGGTTTACCCATGTCGGCTTCAGTCTGGGATTTCGCGCCAAAACAATGGGGGCAACTCTGGTCGGGGACGT
>JBAXWQ010000210.1:0-5897 GCA_037128315.1 Opitutia bacterium
CATTGCACCTTAGTCTCCCATGCCAGATAACCCAGCAGGCCGACCAGCGTCAGCATGGTTGACGTAGTGGACGTCATTCGAGCAGATGACCTTCAGGCCGAACTCCTCGCCGAGCTTGAGTAACCCGGGGATGATCTTGCGCTGTTCCGGAATGCCGTGGTCCTGGATCTCGACGAAATAATTTTCTCGGCCAAAGATCTCCACGAATTTTCCGCAGGCCTGCCGGGCCTCCTCGAAGCGGTCGTTGAGCAGGTGCTGCGGCACCAGCGAGGCGAGGCAGCCGGTGAAGCCGATGAGCCCCGAGGCATGGCGGGCGAGGGTGTCCAGGTCCGTGCGCGGCTTGTAATAAAAGCCCTTGAGGTGGGCATCGGAGACCAGCTTGAGCAGATTCTGGTAACCCGTCAGGTTACGGGCCAGCAGGCCAAGGTGAAAGATGCTCTTGCCCTCGTCGGATCGGCCCAGGCGCTCGAGCCGGGATCCGGCGGCCAGGTAGAGTTCGCAGCCGACCAGTGGCTTGATGCCCTTGGCCTTGGCCTGATTGTAGAATTCGATCGCCCCGTACAGATTCCCGTGGTCGGTGAGCGCCAGGGCCTTCATGCCCAGCGTCGTGGCGCGTTCCATCAACCGGTCGATGCGGCAGGCCCCATCCAGCAGGCTGTAGTCGCTATGGACATGGAGATGGACGAAATTCTGGTCGGGTGAACCCACGGAGTCTGATGGGAAAGCCGCCGCCCTGAGCTATCAAGCAGTAAAGTGTAAGGTTATTCACCGTCGAAGTTTAGCTTGGGCTGGCCGGGCGGGGGCATCCGCCTGCGCCATGGCTACGGCGCGATCAGATCTGTCCAATGGGACAGATCTGAAAATTGGGGTTGACGGTGGCATAACCGGCTGGCTTGTTGCTCCTTTTCTACACCGCCAACCTCTCCCTTTCCCATGTCCATCGAGATCAAAATGCGTAAAAACGAGCCAATCGATCGTGCGCTGCGCCGCATGAAGAAGAAGCTTGAACGCGAGAACATCATCAAAGACGCGCGGATGAAGCGCTATGCCGAGAAGCCGTCGGAGCGCCGCCGTCGCAAGGAGAAGGTCATGGCCTTCACCTGCATGCTCCGCCGCCGTTACGCCGAGTAAGCCCGGAACGCTTCTCCTCTGCTGCCGGCCGTGTGTCCTCGGACGCCCGGCCGTTTTTATTGCCGGCAAGGCTGCGGATTGTAGGTCGGGGTTTATCCCCGACTTGTCGGGCCTTCCGCCTTCGCCAAGGCTATGGCGGACAAGAAAGCCCGACCTACAGACCATTCACTGCCTTGCTTGATTAAACCGGTCTCTGCTGTCCTAGTGGCAGGGCCCATGAAGCCCACCGTAGCCCTATCGACCTGCTGGTGCTCCCACCGGCATCAGGATGGTTACGAAATGCTGCAGGAGATGGCCGGCTTGGGGTTTGAGTGGGTTGAATTGAGCCATGGCATCAAGATCACTCTCGTGCCCGGCATACTCCGGGCGATCGAGGTGGGGTTGATGAAAGTTGCCTCGTGCCACAATTTTTGCCCGTTGCCGACGGGCGTGTCCCATGCCGCACCCAATCTCTACATGCCGTCCTCGGCCGACGCCCGCGAGCGCGACATGTGGCAGCGGCAGAGCAAACGCACCATCGACTTCGCCCACCAGGTCAAAGCGACAAAGGTCGTCATGCACCTGGGTTCAACCGAGTTTTTCTGGTTCAACCCCGCCCGGAAGGTCGACCAGTACCTGGAAGATCATGCCGGGGCCGACCTGACCGCCGATCCCGCCTATCAGAAAATCCTGAAGAAGGCCTTGGCCAAACTGGCGCAACGGATGCCCCCTTACTGGCAGAATACCAAGGATGGTCTCGTCGGACTGCTGCCCTACGCCGAACAAAAGGGCATCAAGCTGGGCTTTGAAAACCGGGAGAAATTCGAGGAACTGCCGCTCGACGCCGATCACCCGGCCCTGATCGAGGCGATGGCCAAGCCCGCGGCCTGCGGCTACTGGCACGACACCGGCCACGCCCAGATCAAGCAGAACATGGGCCTGCTCAATCACCGCGAACATCTCGAGAAAAACGCGCCCAACGCCATCGGCTTTCACCTGCACGACGTGAGTGTCGAGGGCCGCGACCACCAGCCGATCGGCTCGGGCCAGATCGACTTTGAGATGGTCAGCCGCTTCTGGCGCCCGGAGCACACCCTCGTGATCGAGCTCAGCCCGCGCCTGACTGCGGAGGAAGTGCTGTCATCCCAAAAGCACGTCGTGCAGCTGGTCGAGGCGCGGTTCGGGCGGTAGGATGGATTGTTGTAGGCGGGGTGCCCTCACCCCGCATGTTCGTGATGCCTCGCGGGGTGAGGGCACCCCGCCTACAAATGAACCCACTCACCGCGGCGCCAACTTTACCGTCAGCGACTCATAGCCAACCACGCGTTGGTAAAACGCCTCCGTCTCGACGTGCTTCTCCGCGGCCAGCACGGTGACCCGGCCGACCTGGGCGACACATTTTTCCAGCAAGGTGCGGATCAGCAGCCGTGCGTGCGGCGCGCCGAGGCAAACGTGCGGGCCGAAGCCGAAAGCGACGTGCGGGTTGGGCTTCCGGTCGAGTTTCACCTCGCCGGGGACGGCGAACACCGTCTCGTCCTGATTGGCTGAAGCCCAGTTCAGGGAGATGCGTTCCCCGGCCTTGACCGTCACGCCGTGGACGTTGGTCTCCACCGGACACACCCGGCCGATATGGGTGAGTGGGGTCACCACGCGAAAAAATTCCTCGCTGGCATGAACGATCCGCGACGGATCCTGCCGGAGAAACTCCAGGGCCACGGGATGGTGCGCGAAATGGGCGAGCACGGACGATACGGTGTGGATGATCGTGTCGCGCCCGCCGGCAAAGGTCAGGTTGGCGAAGCCCATCATCTGGTTCCGATCGAGGGGTTGCCCACGAAATTTGGCCCGGACGAGGGCGCTGAAAAAATCTTCGCCGGGGTTGGCTGTCGCCCGGTCGAGCTGCGCGTGCAGGTATTCCTCCAGGGCCGCCCCTTTCTTTTTGCCGTTGCCGCCGTGGTGGAAGACATGGATGCCCCAGCTGATCCAGGTCTTGGCCTCCGTCTCAGGCACATTGAGCAAATAGGTCAGGGCATGGGATTGCAGCGGCAGGGCAAACTCGCGGACCACCTCGATGGATTCGCGGGCCAGGGCGGCCCTCAGCAAGCCATCGATCAACGCCTCCACCTGCGCGATGACGGCGGGATCCTTGGCTCGCTTGAAGAACGGCTCGACGATCTCGCGGTACTCGGTGTGGTCGGGCGGATCGGTCTCGATGGGCAGCTGGCGCATCGTCCGGACGCCTTCCTCGGAGGGAATCGGGACGCGGAAGGGCGCATCCGAGCTGAAGGTTTTCCAGTCCTTGGCCGCCTTGCGCACCTCCTCATGACGGAGGATCATGGGGATCGTCTCCCCGTGGAAGGGACACTTCAGGACGCCGGTTTCGGTGCGGGGGGCCTTAAAGGGATCGGTTGGGTTACTCATGGGGATCGTTTGAGTGCGGGTCGGAAGTCAACCAATGGGTTGAACGATAAATGGAATGGCAGGGTTTCAAGCAAGGGGACTAAGGCTGGGCACTTGAACTGATCTTGTCCCGATCCAAGCGGAACGCGGGCCGAGGTTCAATGAGCCAGATACGACGAGCGCGTCACGCAGCTGCAGTGCCGGGTGCCATGCGGTTGCAACTGGATCCAGTTCGAGGCGGCAAGAAATGTTGCCGAAGTTAAAGGCCACCAGGACGACATCCTCGCCATGCTGACGGCGCACATACAGGACAGACTCGTTGGTGATGAGAGGCTCAAACGAGCCCCAGCGCAGCGCCGGATGGGCGTGGCGCAGGGCCAGCAGTCGGCGGGTCAGCTGCAGAGAGGAAGCCGCCTCTGCTTCCTGCCGGTCAACCGCGAGCGGGCGATGAGCGGGGGCGATGGGCAGCCACGGGTGCCCGGTCGTGAAGCCGGCACCGGGCAAACCCGCACTCCACGGCATGGGAGTACGACAACCATCGCGACCCTTGTTGCGGGGCCAGTTCGCCTTGCCAAAAGGATCCTGCATGTCGGCCAGCGCGATATCCGCCTGCGGCAACCCGAGTTCCTCGCCCTGGAAGAGGAAGATCGTTCCGCGCAGGCAGGCCAGCAGCGTCAGCCAGAGCTGGCTGGACGCCGGATCGGCATTCGGTCCACCCCAGCGGCTGGCCACACGCGGGGTGTCGTGATTGGAAAATGCCCACGACGGCCAGGCGGCCGCGCCGTCGCCCTCCTGCCACGGCGCCATGTTCTCCACGATGAAGTCCGGGTCGTGCCGCTCATTCAGCAGTTGAAACGAATAGGCCGTGTGCAGGCGATTATGGCCCCGGGTATATTCAATCATGCGCGCCAGGTTGTCGTCGGCCGAGCCGATTTCGGCGACGGTCATGCGTCCCGGGTAGGCGTCCAGCACGGAGCGCAGCTTTTCGAGGAACGCGATGTTCTCCGGCTGGCAAATATTGTGAATGTGGCGCATCATCATCACAGGAGAATCGCCGCGCCGGGCCGGCGTTTGGGCCGGGTTGTCCGGCAGGGCGCGGTTATGGAAATAGTAGTTCGCGGTATCGAGCCGAAAGCCGTCCACGCCTCGATCCAGCCAGAACCGAGCCACGGCGAGAATCGCCTCCTGCACCGCGGGACAATGGAAGTTCAGGTCCGGCATCTCGCGCAGAAAATTGTGCAGGTAGTATTGCCCGCGGCGCGGTTCCCAGGTCCACGCGGGGCCGCCCATCCAGCTTTGCCAGTTGTTCGGGGCCGAGCCGTCGGGTTTGGCCTCAGCCCAGACGTACCAGTCGGCGCGGGCATTGTGCCGGTCTTCGCGGCTCTCGAGGAACCAGGGATGCTCCAGGGCCGTGTGCGACCAGACTTGGTCAATCACCACCTTGAGGCCGCGGGCATGCGCGGCCGCCAGCAGCACGTCGAAATCGGCCAGGGTGCCGAACATCGGGTCGACGCCGCAGTGGTCGCTCACGTCATAGCCGAAATCGCGCATCGGGGAAGGGAAGAACGGCGACAGCCAGAGACCATCGACGCCGAGACTGGACACGTAATCCAAGTGCGCGGATATCCCCGGCAAGTCACCTATGCCATCGCCGTTGGAATCGGCGAAACTGCGGGGATAGATTTGGTAGAGTGCTGCGCCGCGCCACCACTCGGGGGAATGGGCAAAATTCATTGAGCGTGGGCGGTGAGTTACTGTCCGAGGTGAAGCGCGTAGACTCCTACTCCAAAACCAGCAAGCGAGATGGCCCACTGGCCCTGGGTTGCCAGCGGCCCGGGCCCGCCGCTGAGGATGTCGCGCCCGATCTCGGCCGCCGTCACCGGCAGGCTGGGGTCCTGGTTGAGGCGCACGGTGACCGGAGCCGCCGCCAGGTTTACCACGACCAGAATGCGCCGGGCCCCCTGGGAGCGGACGAACGAGAAGACTTGGTCGCTGTCGTTTCCGACGACGTGCTGGTCACCATTGGTCAACTCGGGATACGCCCGGCGGATGGCCAGCAGTTTTTGGTAATAGGAGAACAGGGAATCGGGTCTGCCCCATTGGGCTTCGAGTGAGGTCCCACCGCCTTGGGCCAGCGGGCTCTGGTCCCACCAAGGCCCGGTGTCCTTGTACCAGACCGCCATGCCGGGGCCCACCTTAGCCGTCCAGGGAAATGCCTCCCGCACCGGGATATCGCCACCATCCGACGGGGTATGGGGGATTTGCTTGCCCGTCAGGCCGAGTTCCTGGCCGTAGTAGATCAGGGGAATGCCCTTGAGCAGCAGATTGAGCGTGGCGCCAATTTTTCCCCTCCGCACGTCCCCTCCGGTTTCGGAGGCAAACCGATT
>JBAXWQ010000211.1:0-5858 GCA_037128315.1 Opitutia bacterium
GCCCTGAGCGGGCAAGGCATCACGCTGCACCCGGAGTCCACCGTCGAAATCCGCCCCGAGTTCAACGACCTCCACGGTCGCCTTCGGCGTGAGTCCCTGCCAGTGCCAGAAGCCGGTGAAGTCCCGCTTGGTCGCCGCGGAAATCGCCCAGGACCGATCGAATGAGGCCAGCAGTTTCATGTACTCCGGATGGCGCTGCACACTCTGCGGCCAGGTGATGTGCGGCAGCTTGACCGGAATGGCGTCGTGAAACATCGCGGCCAGCCGGCAGGGCGGATGATGCACGAAGGCGGAAAAGCCCGGCCGTTCCGTCTCACTGAACATCTCAACGGTCAAAAGCCAGTCGGCCGGAGCGAAGACGACCGCCTGCGGCTTCTTGCCGGAGACGAAGGCCCGTTGGCGGCCGTCCCATGAAACGGCCGTTACCGCGGAACCCATCTCTTCCATCAGCCGCGAGGTCAGGCGCATCAGACCCGAGCGGTGCTTCGCGGCCCCCATCTTGGTGATGTCATAATAAATCATGAGAGGGGCTTGACCACGGATGGCACGGATGAACCCGGATTTAATAACCACAGGGAAAACATCGAGCCAGATTTCACAGGAGGTCGCGGAGGAAGCTGAGCAAGACCACCGGGACCGGTTCTCTGCGGTCTCTGCGATCTCCTGTTAAAGTATGCATCCGTGTCCATCCGTGTGATCCGTGGTGAAAAACTCCTCGGTTCTCCGTGGTCATTCCAGCATCGCCCGCTCGAAGCATTCGACCAGCCGCGCCGTGTTTTTGTGCGCATCGTAGTTTTCTTCTACCCAGCGGCGGGCGGCGGTGCGCAGGGTTGCGGCCAGAATGTCATCCTCGCTCAAGCGGCGCAGGGCCACCACCCAGGCCAAGGGTAAATCCACATCAGCCACCAAACCGGTGCGCTCCTGACTAATCGCTTCCGTGGTCGCAGACACCGGCGATGTGACCACCAGCACGCCGGCCGCCATGGCCTCCGGGATAACGTTGGGTAGCCCGTCCCGATCACCACTCGCGGCCACCACCCCCGTGTGCAGCAACGCATCCGCCCAGGCTAGTTGGGCCCAGACTTCAGGTTGAGACTGATGACCGCAAAATTCCACTTCGTTGGTGAGGCCCAGACGCGCCGCCATGCGCTGGAGAGATTCAGCCAAAGGGCCATCACCAACAATGCGGGCCGCAAAGGGCAGACCGGCATCCTTTAAGGCCGCGTAGATGCGAAGTTGGTAGTCGAGTCCCTTCTTCTCCACCAGTCGGGCGATGCAGAGCAATCGCAGCGGGCGGCGACTCGCCCGCAGCGGCTTGAAGGCGGGAAAGGTGTCGAGTCCCCGGCGGATGCAAACGATCTGGTCGGCCGCGACTCCGCGTTCGATCAGCTCGCGCCGGCCCATGTCGGTTGAAGTGTGGATGAATTGGGCGTGACGCAATTTTTCCCGCAACCACCAGTCGCCGCCATGCTCATAGATGTCGTAGGCATGGGCTCCTGTGCTGTAATGCCAGCCGGCGATGCGCCAGAGCAGCCACCCGGCCGTGGCGGGAGCACCCGCCCAGGCCCCGTGCACCAGCGCCGGCGGGTCACGGCGCATTTCGCGGTAGAAGCAGCCGGCAAAGCCCGCCCCGAGCATGTTTTCCCAAAAATTCAGCCAGGAGGGGGCGCCTCGCGTCAGCACGCCTTCAAACAGATCGCGCACAATCCGCGGCCGGCGCAGGCAATTCCACGGAATGATGTAGATAAACAAGGGAATCAGCCGCCAGAGGGAAAACTTGCGCACCGGCATGCCCATGAACTCCCCGCCCCCACCCCACAGCGAATAGAGTTTCAGGCGGAGGCCTTTCGCCTGCAGCGCCGCCACATCACGCTGGAGGAACGTTTCCGAGGTCTTCGGAAAGGTGGTGAACAACAGGGCGATGTGGGGGGGACGAGACAAGGGAGGGGCGCAGCTAATACCCAAGGGATAATGTGGGGCGCAGGAAAGCAGGAAAACTCTGGCTACCCGGCATTCGCAACTTGAAGTTCAAGTTAACCAGCTCTTGCCTCTGCGCGCAGCTGCCGGTGCGCCATCAATGAACATTCTGGAAACCGAACGCCTGATCCTGCGACAATTCACGGTCGACGATGCCCCGTTCATCCTGGAGTTGGTGAATGATGCGTCGTGGTTGCGGTTCATCGGTGACCGCGGGATCCGCACCTTGGAACAAGCCCAAGCCTATATTCTGCAGGGACCCATTGCGAGCTACGCCCAGCATGGTTTCGGCCTCTACCTGGTGCGCCGCAAGCAGGACGGTGCGGGCATTGGCATGTGCGGCCTCCTGAAGCGCGCCACCCTCGATGATGTCGATCTCGGCTTCGCCTTTTTACCGCAATACTGCGGGCAAGGTTATGCCCGGGAGGCTGCTGCCGCCACTCTCGCGCATGCCCGAACCCAACTCGGGTTGAGCCGGATCGTCGCCGTGACCAGTCCCGACAATCAACGTTCGATCCTCCTCCTTGAGAAACTGGGTTTCCACTTCGAGCGGATGATTCGCCTGCCTCCGACCAATGCCGAGTTGAAGCTCTTTGCCTCGCCGGCATGTTGACGAAACCTTATTCCGCTTTCCGGCGGGGCTTGGGCGGGAACGGACCAGGCATGAGCTGAGTGCCGGAAACCTCCTGGGCCAGATCTACCAATTCCGCGATGATCACCGTGGGATTCTCCTCGTAGCGAAGCTTGAGGAAATTCTCCCGCAATTGCTCGTAGCGGTCACGGTCGGTCATCCAGCTTTCAATGATGCGCCCGAAGTCGTTGGCATTGCTGATCAGTTCAACCCCGGCCCCGCGCCGGAAGAACTTAACGGTGAGTTCCTCCTGCGGCATGATGCCGCCGATGGCATTGAAGATGATCGGGCAGCGGAAATTCAGCGCCTTGGCGCAGGTGGTGGTGCCACCGCGGGTGACGATCGCGTCACTCGCCTGCATCAGCAGGTGCACGTCATCAGAATAACCATCAAGGAAACACTGGAGTTGCGGGTGCTCCGCCCGCCAGTGGACCAACTGGTTGTAAGCCTCGCGATTATTGCCGCAGATGACGACCGCCTGGATACGGTCCGCATAGGGCAGAAGTTTGGGGAGCAGCTGAAGATGATTGTTCGCCCCATTGCCACCCGTGGCCAAAAACACCGTGAAGCGGTCCGGGATGAGTTCGAGCACCTCCTCGCGATAGCGCGTGCGGGCGGCAGCATCAAAGACCTCAAGGTAGGCCCGCGGCTGCATCAGGTAGCCGCGCACCCGGGTCCGCTCGGGTGGCATGCCCAGCTTGACGGCATAGTCGCGGGCCGTGGCGGTACGGGAAACATAAAGGTCCGCCGTAGGCTCCACCCAGTTGATACTGTAGCCAAAGCCCCCGGAGAATTCGCCGCAATAGGTGGCGCAGCGCACCTTGTCCGGCCCCAGCACTTTCTTGGCCATCTGAAAATAGCCACGGTTGAGGCAGTCATGCACACTGAAGACCAGGTGCGGACTATATCCGCGCAGCACCGATTCATAGTAGCCGCGCCCGATGGCAACCGAGCGGCGGTTGAGCAGGCTGAGCAGCTCGACAAACAGATAGAAGGCCTTGTGGACCCACGGGGATTTCTTCTGGATCCAGTTGTAGAAGCTCACCCCCAGGCTGAAGAAGCCGGAGGATTTCTCCAGCATCTGCTCGATGCGCACGTCGACATCGTGCCGGTAAAGCTCAAAGCACCACTCCGCGAAGGCCTGGGCGCGGGCGTCATGGCCGGCACCGGTGCTGGAGGAAAGGACAAGGATGCGGACGCGGGCCATGGCTCAGAGGTCGAAGTATTTTTCCAGCACTTTGCGCCGCAAGGCAAGCGATCCACAGCGCGCCAGCAACGGCCCCAGCACGGCTTGAAAAAACCGGCCGCTGCGCACGGTGCCGCTGCGGCCGCGCCGCAGGGCGCGCCGCAGCGAGGCGGCGGCATGATCGGGTGGGGGGCCCGTGCGCATCATGGCGACAAAGCCACCCCAGGCCCTTTCCATGCGGGCCGTATCGACGGCCACGGTCGCATCCGGGACCGGGCGCCGGACCGAGCCCTCGAAATCCGTGCGGTAGTCGCCGGGGCGAAAATCAATGACGATGACCCCGGTGTCTTTGAGCTCATACATCAGGCTTTCATTCAGGGCCGAGAGCCCGGCCTTCGTGATATTGTAGCCCGCCTGATAGGGCAGCGCGAACTCGGCGGCGATGGACGAAATGTTCACGAGCGCCCCATGCCGTCGCGCCAGCATGCCGCGCAGCGCGGTGTGGCTGAGACGGGCGGTGTTGACCAGCATCATGCGGAGCTGCTCCTCCCAGACGGCATAATCCGTCTGCACAAAGGAACCAAAGGCCCCGAAGCCGGCATTGTTGATCACGAGATCGAAGCCCCCCGCCGCCTTTTCCGCCTCATGGAAGATGTTCACCGCCCCGGCCCCGTCGCCCAATTCCAAGGCGATGGCGTGAAAACGATCCCGCACCGGCAGGCGGCTGACATCGCGAGCCGTGCCCCACACCTCAACGCCATCGGCGAGCAGCATGTCGGCAAAGGCGCGTCCCAGCCCGGTGCTGGCCCCCGTGACAAAGGCGGTGCGGTAGCGGGCGGAGAGAGCCGAGGCGCACATGCGTCAGACCGCCGAGAACAAGAGGCTGACGTTCGCGCCGCCGAAACCGCAACTGTTGCTCAGGACGACATTGGGGCGGTTATCGAGAGTGGCCCGGATGATATTGAGCCCTGCACAAGCGGGATCGATTCTGCTGATGTGCGCCGAGCCGGGCATGAATCCTTGCTTGATCGCCAGCGCGCAGAAGGCGGCCTCCATGGCTCCGGCCAGGGAAAGGCCATGGCCCGTCAACGCCTTGGTGCTGCTGATGGCGGGCCGCGTCGGGTTGTTCTTGAAAATAGCCTTGAGCGCCTTGACCTCGGAAATGTCCCCGATCGGGGTCGAGGTGGCGTGGGCGTTCACATAATCCACGGCGTCGGCGGACAAGCCGGAACTCTGCAGGGCATTCTGGATCGCCAGGATCAGGCCGGCACCCTCCGGATGGGAGATGGCAACATTGTGTCCATCAGAACCCTGGCCCCAGCCGGCGACCTCGCAATAGACCTTGGCGGAGCGACGCTGGACCTCCTCCTCGCTTTCCAGCACGAGAACGGTGCCGCCGCCGGTCCCCACAAAACCGTCCCGGGCCGCATCAAAGGGCCGGGAGGCCAGGGCCGGGTCCGTCTGCAAGGAAAGGGCGCGCATGCCGGCGAACGGCAAAATGCTCTCCGTGTTGCCGTCCTCCGCACCGACGACGAACATGCGTTTCTGGCGGCCCAGCGCGATCTCGTCATAGGCGAAACCGAGGGCATGGGCCGAGGAAGCACAGGCGGAGGAGAAGCCGGTCGATGCCCCCTTGATCTTGAACTGGGAGACCAGGTTGAAATTAACGGTCCCGGAAATCGAGGCCACGACCCCGAGCGGCTGGCACCGCATGACCCCCATCTTGCGCATCCGCTCAAGGTAAAACCCGAGCAGAAAGGGCGAACCGCCGGACGCGGCATAAAGACCGGTCTGCGAATTCGACCAGTCTGCTTCCGTCAGCTTGGCATCCTCCACGGCCTGCTGCATGGCGCAATAGGCATAAACCCCGTGAGGCGCCATGCCCCGGAGTGCTTCCCGGCGGATATTGTAGCGGGCCGGGATAATCCAATCCTCCGCCTCGGTGGTGTCGGTCTGGAAATCACGAATCGGGGCCGCAACCTTGACCGGAATATTGTCTTTTTGAAAAGGCGGATACTGAACCATTCCATGGCGCATTTCACGAAGGCTTTGGGAAACGGCACC
>JBAXWQ010000212.1:0-5857 GCA_037128315.1 Opitutia bacterium
AATCATGTGCGCAGACGATTAAGGCTACGGATGGCACGGCCATCCTTCGCCGAGCAGAGCGAGGACGAAGGATGCCCTCCGAAGCTTTAGCGAAGGAGGGCAATCATGTGCGCAGGCGATTAAGGCTACGGATGGCACGGCCATCTTCGCCGAGCAGAGCGAGGACGAAGGATGCCCTCCGGAGCTTTAGCGAAGGAGGACAATCATGTGCGCAGACGTTAACGGCTACGGATGGCACGGCCAGCCTTCGCTCTACGAGCTACGGCTCGGCAAGCCGGCCTGGAGATGTATATCAATAGCAAATCCACGTTGCCCCCGGCGAAGGCTGCCGCGCCGAAGTCCGAAGGTCGTAGGCGGGTCAGTACGCAGGATGGCGTTGCAGCGTCATAGAAAAATTTGTCCCTAGGGGTCTCGGCCAGTACGGTATACCGGTGTGTTTTCCCAGGTTTTCCACTTCAGATTTTATCGCGTACAGATCGCTCTGAATTTCGTTGAATATGTCGTCAGTGTCCGCGACCTCCACCTGATAAACCTGATAGTCTGGCCCCTGCGCCACTATCTTGCTTGAGACAACTATCCCCGCGATGTCAGCCGGCTTCGCGATTGTGAATGTCGTCACGCGGCGAGATAACGAACTGTCATAGAGATTACGTCCGGCTAACCGCGACGCGCTGACCGACTCATTGGGTTGCAGTGGCCTGCTCATGCGGATCAGGTTGTCGTTTTGCTGCTCAACCTTGTAGTTGTGGTAGCGCATTTTACCGATGATCGCTGTTTGTACGGCTTTGAGGTCACCCTGAATAACGACCTCCGGGCGACCAGACACGGTTTGTGCGATCTTAGGGGCAGGGGACGGGGTTGTTACGCAGCCGGCGAGAAACGTGCAGATCATCGCTAATCCGATGACCGGATACAGGGACCCGAAAGCAGTTTTCATGATGATCCTTTTTTTGATCTTTCTGAGTTAAAAATAGCATCGCCGCTCTGCGAACGCAAGGTGCAGCAGGCCGCCGAGTGCAGCGGCGCGAATAAATTACACTCACTAATGACAATTGCTGCGCAGACGGGTTTGCGGGTTCGTGTTATTCTGAATTTTACGTTGGCGTCCATTCGGCGCCGATTTTCGCAGATTGGAGCAGTCGATTAGCACCGTTAGATTAACCTCAAATATGGAAGTCATATGAAACGAATCAGTGCAGCAGTTATGCTTGTTGCCTCCGCGTTCCTGATGTTCGGCATATCATCAGCCTTCGCTCAAAATACCGACAACGCTAAGGTCGAAAAAATCTTCGCGCAATTGGAAGATGATTGGGCAGTTGCCAATGTCCATGCTGACCAAATCGCCCTCGATCGTATCTTAGCCCCCGAATGGACATATACAGACATTGATGGAAACGTTGTGTCGAAGGCTCAGATGTACGCAGAAATGAAAGCGGGGGTTGGGAAGGTTACCTCAGTGACAAACGATGAAGTGAAGGTGAGAGTTTTTGGTGACACCGCGATTGTGTCCGGTTTGGAAACAGAAAAAAGCAACTACAAGGGCAAGGACACCAGTGGACAATACCGGTACACCGATGTTTTCATTAAGCGGAACGGCACTTGGTGGGCCGTCGCTACCCACAGTTCCAAGGTTGCCAAGTAACAAACGTTGGCCGCAATTTCAGCCTCGCCCTCACCGGCGGGGCTTTTTGCTGGTGAGGTCCGCCTGCCATCGACCCATAGCCATTGTGGGCCACAGCAGTGGTGCAACAGTCTGCCGGGAACGCCTCTGACGATAGCTATCTGCACTCATGCGCGTTCAATTGGCTGACGCTCCTTAATCATAAACGATGAAGCAAGGGGAATGGCTGTGTGTATGCAAATTTCCAATGACGATCTGCGGCTAAATGCGGCTACTTCCTGTTCACGTCTCATTTGATGCCATGCTCATCCAGCGCCTGAGTCAGGCGCTCTTGAACTTCCGGCTGGGCCGAAGACTTCGTCGAGGCCAGACGGCGTGGCCATCCTTCGGGAGCCCCGTCAGTGCAATCCACCCGACCCGTCCGCAGCGGCCGATCAAGTCTACCCCAAGCGCAGCTTTATTCCCCGCGGGGAATGGAGCCGTGAAAGAGCTGCCACCGCCAGCCGCCTTCGCGTTTCACCAGCGTGATGGCGAAGCGGTAGGGGATTTTCTTCACTTTGCCGGAGGCCCCGGTATGGACCATGGCGCCATCCACAAAGGCCCAGGCGGAATTTTTGTCCGGCGTGATGACCACTTGCGTCAGTTCAAAAGAGAACACGAAAGGCATCCCGTAGAGCATCTTGATGAAACCCGCCACCTCCTGGCGACCCCGGTAGATTTCTCCTACATCCGAGCCAATCAGCATGATATTGTCACTGTCGTCGAAGAGCGCCATGAATCCCGCCAGGTCCCGTTGCGCCAGCGCCACATTCATCTTCTCGATACTCGAGCGTATGGCCTGCTCATCCTGCGGTTGGCGTTCCTTGGTGGTGTTCACGTTCACGCAAGCCGCGGTACCGGCCAAGATCAACCAGAGTGCAAGAGCCGGCGGCAGACATTTCTTAATCATCGCGGCTTAGGCTAAATTAACCTTCCGGATAGTCGACCAAAAGAGCTTTGGTGCTCTTGCACTTTTTATTCCCTGTGGGTCGAATACCCCGGGGCTTGCCCCGGCTTGGCTGTAGCCGGCCTCGGTGAGGCCGGTCCGGGGTCGGCACCGTTGTTTGCTGCTGCAAACCCGGTATAGGTCCGGGCCAGACGCCCGGCCTACGACCCCGGCTACAGTTGGTCGATTTTCCCAATGCCCCGGCTTGCTCCGGGGATCTTTACCTGTTCGCCGTTTCAGACTGGCTGGCGCGTTGTCTACGCGATCTTGCCTTAATCAGGCCGATCGCCGCCGCAAATAGACGGACGACTCCCAGCAGCCAGCCAAAGACGTAGGGCAGAATCAAAACGCCCCACCACATCGAGCGACCGCTTGTGCCGCCAAACCCTCCGACCGCGCTCAACCCCCAGAGCGCCCCGACCCCGATCGCATTGAGGATGAACAGGACCAGCCATTCTTTGCTGGCTTTGGGATCGGCTCCCCCAAGATAGGTGCCCAGCGCGATCAGCCCGCTGCCCGGCAGGATGAGCAGCGAGCCTTCCATCGGGTCGAGGGATCCGAGCAATATGCCTGCCGTGCCCGTCCCGATGAGAATCTTTGGCCATAGCTTCACGAGCGACGATTCTACACCGCGGCGAGCGGTGCGGCGCCGCATTTATTGCCAATTCGGCCGTCCGGGTGCGAGGGGGCAGTTCGCACGATCATCCTCGGCTGTGAACAGCCAGTCCGGGGCGCCATCTTGCATCCAGGTGACAGCAATCCATGCGGAGCCTATTCGGGGAAAACGGAGTAGTATCCCTGGGTGTTGCATGGGCCCCTCAGGGGACATCACGCGCCAGATTTAATTTATGAATACGCCATTCCCTTGGCCCGGACGGGCCTGTCTCGCCCTGCTTGGATTGCTGCTCCCCGTACTCGTAGGCGCCGCCCCGGAGGCCCTGCCGGTCGACCCCGCCGTGCGGACGGGCCAGCTGCCGAACGGACTCACCTATTTCATCCGGAAAAATGCGAAGCCCGAGAAACGCGTGGAGCTGCGCCTCGCCGTCAATGCGGGCTCCGTGCAGGAGGACGACGACCAGCTCGGCTTGGCCCACCTCGTCGAGCACATGTGTTTCAAGGGCACCAAGAGTTTCCCGAAGGCCGATCTGCTGCACTATCTCCAGTCCGTTGGGGCCGGCTTCGGACCGGACATCAATGCCTACACCGGCTTTGACGAGACGGTCTACCAGCTGTCCCTGCCCTCGGACGTGCCGGAGACCTTGAACAACGGCCTCAAAATCATGCGGGAATGGGCGCACGACGTGAACTTCGATCCCGCCGATATTGACCTTGAGCGCGGCGTGGTGGTCGAGGAGTGGCGGCTCGGCCGCGGCGCTACTCAGCGCATGCGGGACAAATCCGTGCCGATCATGTTCCGGGGCTCGAAATACGCCCGGCGGCTACCGATCGGGACCAAGGAGTCGATCGAGGGCATGAGCCACGAGACGATCAAGCGCTTCTACCGCGAATGGTATCGCCCGGATCAGATGGCCATGATCGTGGTCGGGGATGTCGATCCGGATCAGATGGAGCAAACCATCCGCACGCAATTCGGCTCACTGCCCATACCACCGGCGCCGCGCCCCAAGGAGGCCTTTGCGGTTCCCGACAATGACGAGCCGCTCTATGCCATCGTATCCGATCGGGAAAATCCCTACAATGTCGTCATCCTCGCCTTCAAGACAGAGACCCCGCACTATGCCACCACCGACGACTACCAGCGGTATCTGACCGAACAGCTCTTTCTTCAGCTGCTCAACTTGCGCCTTCAGGAGCTGATGCAGCAGGCGAATCCGCCGTTCATTTTCTCGCAGGCCAGCTATGGTCGCTTCTGGGTGCGGTCCAAGGGCGCCTACCAACTTACCTTCGTTGTGCCTGACAACGGGGTGGAGCGCGGCCTCTCGGTGGTTTTGACCGAAAATGAACGCGTGCGGCAGCACGGCTTCACTGCCAACGAATTCGAACGCGCCAAGAAATCGTTGCTGCGCTCATTGGAGCAGCGCTATCTCGACCTCGACAAGACGGAATCGAACAGAATGGTGGATGCCTACGTCAGCCACTATTTGGCGCAGGATCCCGTACCCGGCATCACATTCGAGTACAATTTCGCCCAGCAGCACCTCGGCGCGATCACGCTCGCGGAAGTCAACCGTCTGCCGCAGCAGTGGATCACCCCGAAGAACCGCATCGTCCTTGTCCATAACGTGGAGAAGACCGGGGTGAAAATTCCGGCCCAGACGGAACTGCAGGCCGTCACGCAGCAGGTGGCGGCTGCGAAGGTGGAACCGTTACAAGAGAAACAACTGCCCGTCTCGCTCCTCGCGCAAAAACCAGCGCCGGGCAAGATTACCGCCCAAAAGACCATCGCTGAGATCGGGGTCACGGAATTGACCTTGGCCAACGGCGTCCGGGTTGTCCTCAAGCCGAGCCAGTTCAAGAATGACGAGGTGCGTTTCGCCGCCTTCCGTCCCGGCGGCCAGTCGGTGTTCAATGTCGACTACAACTGGGTCGCCCAGCTTGCCGCCGGGTATGTCCAGGAAAGTGGCGTCGCCGGCTTTTCGAAACCCGACCTGCAAAAGATGCTCGCGGGCAAGACCGTCACCGTCACGCCGCAGCTCTCGCCCTATTTCGACGAGGTGACGGGGGAATGCGCCGCGGCCGATCTCGAAACCGCCCTCCAGCTCACGCACCTATATTTCACGGCGCCGCGGGCAGACGAGGTGGCCTACCAGTCGTTTATCTCTCGACAGAAAGCGGAACTGGAGAATGCCCGCTCCAATCCCCGCTGGGCTTTTTCCGATGAGATGCAGCGGATCCTCTACCGCCAGCATCCGCGTATCCCCAACCTCATCCCGACGGAAGCAGACTGGGCAGCAGTCAGTTTCGAGAAAACCACGGAGGTCTTTCGCCGGCGCTTCGCCAACGCGGCCGGCTTCACCTTTGTCTTTGTCGGTTCGTTCACCGTCGAGACCATGACTCCGCTCGTGCAAACCTATCTGGGCAGCCTGCCCTCGACGAGAGAGACCGAGGCGTGGCGGGATATGGGCATTCGCTCGATCTCCGGCCCGTTTGAGCAAATCCTGCACCACGGCACCGACCCGCAGGGGATTGTGCTGCTCCTCTGGGACCGTCCGGCCACCTGGTCGCGCGACGAGGGGCATATGCTTTGGTCACTGGGCAACATCATTGAGCGCGCCCTGATCGACCGGCTG
>JBAXWQ010000213.1:0-5843 GCA_037128315.1 Opitutia bacterium
TCGCGATACTCCTCGTTCGTGCCGAAATGGGGGTCAATCTGCAGGAAGTCCGTGATCCAGTAGCCATGATAGCCGGTGCCATCGACCTGCACCGCCTTGTTCTTGAAGGGCGGCGTTACCCAGACGGCCGTGACCCCGAGTTTCTTCAGATAGTCCAGCTTGGCGGTCATGCCGGCAAAGTCACCGCCATGGTAGCCCGAAATACTGGCGGGGTTGAAGCCGCTGATCTCGGGGCCGCCCACCAAGCCGCCGGAGTCGTTGGCGGTGGAGCCGTTGGCAAACCGGTCGGTGAGGACGAAATACATGGTCTGGCCGGCACCGGGATGGGTGAAACGCGGGACGATCACGGAAGGTGCCGGTTGGGCGAAGGCGACCGCAGCGGTCAGCCAGGCCGCCCAGCCCAAGAGGCGGGAGCAGGATAAACGATTCATGGGGGTGCAATCACCGTGACCGGCCGGGTTGACCAGGTCAAACCACCGGGCCGAGAGAAGACTTCGCAGGGTAAGATTTATCTTAGGTTCGTTCGGCCGGCCGGCGGACAGCTTTATTCAGTAGCGGCAGGCGTCCCTGCCTGCCGGTTCGGGAATTCGCGCAAATCCCACCGCAGTGACTCCTGTTGCTACGGAAGCCCAAGAAGCCTTTTGCCCCAGAAACAGGCCTTAACCTAAGAGTTGTCCGAGCCATCGCGGTTTTCTCAAGGATTTGTCCATCGCACTCACAACGGTCCTCTCACCACATTTTGACCAGCCTCCGGGACTCCCCACACCCGTTCCCGAGGTTACACCCACCCTGTTGGTCGCTTTTGGACCGATCTATCCCTCTTTTACCCACCATGCATACACACACCACTACCTACGTGCGCCGGTACCTCTCCCGAGGTCTGGCCACCGGCCTGCTGTTTACCCAGTCGGCCCTGATGTCCTTCGCCCAGGCGGCCCCCGCGGCTACCGACGCGCAAGTCGCTGCTGACAAAGCCAAGAAAGACGCTGCTGCTACTGAGCAGGTCGTTGTCTTGGAGAAATTTACCGTGAGAGCGGGCTTCAGCGGCAGCTTGGCCGCCGCCGCCGACATGAAGCAGAAACAGACGCTGATCACCGATGTGGTCGCGGCTGAAGATATCGGCAAGCTGCCGGACATCAGCATCGCTGAGTCGCTCACCCGCCTCCCGGGTGTGACCACCCAGCGCCTGAATGGCCGCGCCCAAGCCATCGTTATCCGCGGTCTCAATGGTAATTTCAGCACCGCTTTGCTCAATGGTCGTCAGCAGGTGAGCACGGGTGCCGGTCGTTCGGTCGAATTCGACCAATACCCGGCCGAGTTGCTCAGCAGCGTGGTCGTTTACAAGTCGACCGACGCCTCCCTGGTTGGCCAGGGTCTGGCTGGTACGGTGGACCTGCAGACCGTGCGGCCCCTTAACTCCAGCACGCGCACCCTCGCCGCCAATGCGTTCTATGAATGGAACAGCCTGGGCGCGATCAATGCCGGGGCCAAGGCCAGCGGCAACCGTGAGACGCTTTCCTATGTCGACCAGTTCATGGACGGCAAACTCGGTATCGCCATCGGCTATTCCCACTCCGACCGTCCCGGTCAGGGCTATCAGTGGAATGCCTGGGGCTATCCTGATGTCGGCGGGGGCTCCCCGGTCGTCCTCGGCGGCGCCAAGCCGTTCGTGCGCACCAGCGAGATCATTCGCGATGGCACCATGGCGGTCCTCGAGTTCAAGCCCAGCGAGAACCTGCACTCCACGATCGATCTTTATTATTCCGACTTTCAAGAGACCCAGCTGCTCCGCGGCATCGAGATTCCCCTCTGGTGGAGCTCGGCCCAGCTGCAGCCCGGTTACACCGTCAGCAACGGCCTGGTCACCGCGGGCACGTTCAAGAATGTCTACGGCGTCGTGCGCAATGACTATGTGAAGCGCGACGATCACCTCTTCGCCGGCGGCTGGAACCTGGAAATGGGCAACAAGGATTCCTGGAAGACCGACCTCGACCTCAGCTATTCCCATGTCGGGCGCCGCGATCTCGTGCTCGAGACCTACTCGGGTTATGCCTCCAACCAATCGGGTACGCCCGAGACGCTCGGCTTCAACATGGGCTCCGGTGACGGCGGCGCCACCTTCACCCACCTGCTCGACTACTCCGACGGCACCAAGATGCGTCTCCAGAATCCGCAGGGCTGGTCCGGTGACCAGTTCCCCGGCGGCCAGGCGGGTTTCGTCAAGGGCCCCTACTCTGAGGACAAGATCAGCCAGTACATGATCAAGACCCAGCACGCCATGCAGAAGTTCTTCAGCCGCTTCGAGGCCGGCCTCGCCCAGAATACGCGCGACAAATATGAGTACGACCTTGGGCCGGACGGCACCGAGGGTTACTTCCTCGGCTTCAAGAACGGCGCGACCAGCGCCCCGTTGCCGGCTTCCGTCGGCACCACCGACCTGAGCTTCATCGGCATGGGCAAGGAGTACAGCTACGACCCGCTCGCGCTGTACAACAGCGGTTTCTACGAGAAGAAGCCGAACCTCAATCCTGCGCTCCGCGCCAACAACTTCGACGTGTCGGAGAAGATCACGATGGCCTACTTCAAGTTCGATATCGACAGCAAGATGGGCAACACGCCTGTCACTGGCAACATCGGCACACAGTACATCCATTCCCAGCAGGACAGCAACGGTCTGTCCGTCGGACCGAGTATTGTCCCGGTCAATCGTGGTCACAAGTATAACGACTGGGTCCCGGCGCTGAACCTCAACTTCGGTTTGAGCGACAAGACCACCCTGCGTTTTGCCGCCGCCCGCCAGCTGGCCCGTCAGCCCATGTCCGACATGCGCGCCGGCAGCACCTACGGCTACAACGTCAACCTGGCCAACTCCACGGACCCGTTGAACGGTCCTTGGTCCGGTGGCGGTGGCAATCCGAACCTCGAACCCTGGCGCTCCAACTCCTATGACCTGTCCCTAGAACATTATTTCAAGGACCGCATGGGTTACTGGGCCGTGGCCGCGTTCGACAAGGAACTGGTCTCCTACACGTACAACAAGACCTCCATCATCAGCTATGCTGGTTTCCCGACCGGCGTGGCCGCGGGCCAGCCCGGCGCGGTGCCGAAGATCACCACGGGTCGCTATGACTCCCCGGATAACGGTCAGGGCGGCTACATCCGCGGCCTGGAATTCGCTCTCTCGCTCCCCGGTGAAAAGTTCACCCCGGCGCTGAAGGGCTTCGGTTTCGTGGGCAGCGTGTCGTTCTTCAAGAGCTCCATCCAGCCTGACCTCGGCAATCCTTCCCAGCCGTTGCCCGGCCTGTCCGATCGCGTCGCCACCTCCACCTTCTACTATGAAGCGAAGAGTGGCTTTGCGGCCCGCATCAGCGCCCGCTACCGTTCGGATTATCGCGGTGACATCTCCACCTTCGGTCCCCGTGGCGTGAACTACCGCAATCTGCAGGCCGAGACAAACATCGACGCCCAGATCAGCTACTCGTTCAACAAGGGCATGCTCAAGGGCATGACCCTGATCGCGCAGGGCTATAACCTGAACGACGAGCCGCTGTTCGCCTCCGATGGACCGGACACCCGCCGCGTGCAGGACTACCAGCGCTATGGCGCGTCCTACTCGATCGGTGCGACCTACAAGTTCTAACCCAAGGTTGGAACCGCGAGGCTAGATTATCTGCGGCCACCAGATCGTTCTGGTGGCCGCTTTTTTTCCGCCGCGTTCGACCGTCATCCCTCGAAGAGCAGCCCTTGCTTTTTGGGGGGTGCCCGCACCCCGCGCTCTTTCCGCGGCAGGGTGCGGGCACCCCGACCAACCGACCCGTTGAGTTTCTTATCTTTCCCTCCACTACCCTTCTCCCCCATGGGACCGAATTCCTCCACTTGGCTCACCACCCGCACCGCGGGCGTGCTGGCCCATATTTCCTCCCTGCCCGGGGACTACGGAATCGGCAATCTGGGGCCGGGGGCGCGGAGCTTTGTTGATTTTCTCGCCAGCGCCGGCGTGCGCCACTGGCAGATCTGCCCGATCGGACCGACGGGTTACGGCGATTCACCCTACCAGCTGTTTTCCGGCCGGGCGGGCAACCCCTACTTTATTGATTTGGGCGAATTGGCCGCCGTCGGGCTGCTCAAGCCCGATGATCTCACGCCGCTGCGGTCCCTGTCCGCCACCCGCGTTGATTACGGCGCGCTCTACACCCATTTCTGGAGCGTGCTGGCGCAGGCCTACGATCGCTTTGCCGCCTCGGGTGCGTCCGGCCTGCCGGGTCTCGGCACAGTGGATGATTTTCGCGCCGCCCAGGCGGGCTGGCTCAATCCCTTCACGGACTTCATGGCGCTCAAGGCTCGCTTTGGCGGCCAGGCCTGGACCAGCTGGCCGGAGGAGTTCCGGCAGTGGACCCCCGCACTGGGGGCAGCGTTGTCCGCCGACATCCGCCGCGAATCCGACCGGCACGCCTTTTATCAATACATCTTCTTCGGCCAGTGGGAGCGGCTGCGCCGATACGCGACGGAGCGCGGCGTTGGCATCATCGGCGATGTGCCGATCTTCGTGGCGCTAGACAGCGCCGATACCTGGCAGAACCGGGCCGTCTTCCAACTCGACCCCCACGGCCTGCCGCGGGTGGTGGCGGGGGTCCCGCCGGATTACTTCTCCGCCCTCGGCCAGCTCTGGGGCAACCCGCTGTACGACTGGGCCCATCACGCCCGCACTGGCTACCAGTGGTGGATCGATCGACTGCGCGCGGCGTTTGAGCTCTACGACATCATCCGGCTCGACCACTTCCGCGGCTTCGACACCTACTGGGAAATTCCCGCCGGCGCCCCCGATGCCCGCACGGGCCGCTGGGTCAAGGGTCCCGGGCTGCCTTTCTTCCAGGCCGTGCGGGCGGCCCTGCCCCAGGCCCGCATCATTGCGGAGGACCTGGGTTATATCGGGCCCGATGTGGTGGAGCTGCGGCGCAATGCCGGGCTGCCCGGCATGAAAATCCTGCAGTTTGCCTACGGGCACGACGCCAACAACTGCAACCTGCCCCACTTCTTCCCGGCCGACAGCATCACCTACACCGGGACGCACGACAACATCACCACCCGCGGTTGGCTGGAGAGCCTGACGCCTGATTATGCCGTGCGGGTTAAGGATTACTTCCAGCTCAATGGCACCCGCTCGGCCTGGCCGATCATACGGGCGGCCCTGGCGACCCCGTCGCGCCTGACGATCATCCCGATGCAGGACTTGCTTGATCTGCCGGCCGACGCCACCCTCAACCGTCCGGGCACCACCGACGGCAACTGGCAGTGGCGGTTCACCAACGGTGAACTGGCCGGCCTCGCCGGGGAAGCCACCACCCGTTTCAAACACTGGATCAACCTCTACGACCGCACCGGCAACCGCGCCCTCCGCGATTACAGCGAACCCCTCGCCCCGTAAATATCCTACAGGTGGATTTGACCGAACCCACGCCATCACCCGATACTCGTTTTCTGCCCTCATTTGTAGGAGCTTGCTTGCAAGCGATTCACTAGGTGGTCCGCCATTGGGCACCCCGAATCGCCTGCAAGCAGGCTCCTACATTCCAACCCCACCGATGTCTGCATCGGGATATTCGACCCACCGCCCATGAAACCCCTCCGCCCCCTCAGCCTGCCCGAGATCTGGAACATGAGCTTCGGTTTTCTCGGCATCCAGTTCGGCTGGGGCCTGCAAATGGCGAACATGAGCCCCATCTACACCTATCTGGGGGCGGCCGACGACCAGATCTCGCGGCTCTGGCTGGCCGCCCCGCTCACGGGCTTCATCGTGCAGCCGATCATCGGCGCCATGAGCGACCGCACCTGGGGCCCGCTCG
>JBAXWQ010000214.1:0-5753 GCA_037128315.1 Opitutia bacterium
CGTACCCCACGGCTTGGTCCGCGCCGGGGGAACCTGACGGCCCGGCAGGTTGGATTGGATTTCCTGAAATACGTACTCCACGTCGATCCGCGACTCCAGTCGACGGCCGATGCCGGCGCGGAAATCGGCCTCGATATCCTTGCGGATAACCAGGACGAGGCGGTCGAATCCGGCGCGCAGGGCATCGTAGATGGAATACTCGATAATCAGTTCCCCCGCCGGCCCAACCGGCTGCACCTGCTTGAGGCCGCCGAAGCGGCTGCCGATGCCGGCGGCAAGAATAACCAGGTCATAGGAGCTCTTGGGCATGGGCTTACCCTGCTTCGACCGGTCGGCGCAGCGCAAGCCGGGAATAATCCCGGGACCAGCCGGTAGATATATCTGGTACGCAAATGCTGTTGCCAGAGTGGAAATAAGGGTCCCACCCTGCAGCCGTGCGTGAATTTTTCCGCAAGGCTCGTTCCGACAACCTGACTACCCAACTGGACGCATTGGTGCTCCGGATCCTGACCCGTCCGCCGGCCAGCCGGCTGGTTCGCATAATGATTGTGGTCCTCTACGTCATGGGTCTGGGCTACATCGATTATTTATCGGGGCCGGCGTTTTATCTGCAGGTATTTTATCTGGTGCCAATTTTACTGGCCCTGGCTTGGCTGGGACTTTTCCCAGCGTTTCTAACTTCCGTTTTTTCGATCCTGGTGCGGGTTGGCGGTGATTATCTTACGGGGGCCGGGTACACCCGCCGTCCGACCCTGATCTGGAACTCGCTGGGGTTTCTGGCTACTTACATGGTCGTGGCCTGGGCGCTGGATTCATTGCTGAAACTCCGGCGCGAATTGGAGATGCGGGTCACGGCGCGGACCGCCGCGCTGGCCACGGAAATCCTGGCCAGGGAGCAACTCCAGCGCGAGTTGGTGGAAATCAGCGAGCGCGAGCGCCGCATCATCGGCAACGATCTCCACGACGGACTCGGTCAGCATCTCACGGCCATGGCCTTTGCAGCCGAGGTGCTGGTCCACCAACTCAGCCCCGACGACCGGCAGGCCCATGAAACTGCCCATAAAATCGTCACACTGGCCAAAGAGGGCATCCTGCAATCCCGTCAACTGGCGCGAGGCCTGCTTCTGACGGCCATCGAGCCCGGTCGCCTCAGCCAGGAATTGGAGGAATTGACGGCCAGCGTGCAAAGCCAGTCGGGGGTACGCTGCCATTTCGCTTCCCAGTCGCCCCACTTGGTCCACGACAGCACCACGGCCTCGCACCTCTTCCGCATCGCCGAGGAAGCCATGCGCAACTCGATCCGCCATGGCCAACCCACCGCCCTGAATGTGAGCCTGTCCAACCTGGACCAGTCCCTTTTGCTTGAAATCACCGACAACGGCTCCGGGTTGCCGGCTGCGCCCAGGAAAAAAACCAGCATCGGCCTGCGGGTCATGGAGCACCGGGCCAAACTGATCGGCGGTGATTTCCGGGTTGAATCCATCCCGGGCAAAGGCACCTCCATCCATTGCCGGGTACCCTTGCTGCCACGCTCCCTCCCGGTGCCCGTCATATGAAGGGACCCCGGAAGCGGATTTTTATCGTCGATGACCACACTCTGGTCCGGGAGTGGCTGGCAACGCTCCTGGCGCAGGAAGCGGATTTCGAGATTTGCGGGCAGGCCGATACCGCCGCCGCCGCCCTCGCCGGCATGAGCGCCCGGCCGCCCGCCCTCGCCATTGTCGATTTGTCGCTGAAGAGTGGCTCCGGCCTCGACTTGATCAAGGATCTGGTCCGCCACTGTCCCACGACCCAGATTGTCGTGCTGTCGATGCACGAGGAACTCTATTTTATCGAACGGGCTTTTCGGGCCGGGGCGCGGGGGTATGTCACCAAGCGCGAATCGACCCACCGGATCGTCGAGGCTATTCGCACGGTGCTGGCCGGACAGGTCTATGCGAACGCCGACACGCTCGCCCAATTGACCGAGCGGATGGTGGGCTACTCGGCGGCCAAGCAACCTGGCAGCGTGGAATTGCTCAGCGACCGGGAGTTGGAGGTTTTCCGTCGACTGGGCGAAGGCCAGAGCACGCGCAAAATTGCCACGGAAACCAACCTGAGCATCAAGACCGTGCAGGCTTACAGTGCCCGCATCAAAGAGAAGCTCGGCATCGCGAATGTCAGCGAGCTGGTGCGCGATGCCGTGCGCTGGGTTGAGCTTCAGCGGAAAAAATAGCTTACCAAGGGTCTGCGCACCGGCGGACAACGGTCGTGTAGGGCGAAGTCCTACATGCATATCGTATGCCGCCTAGTAGCGAGTGATAGAGGGATAATATACCGTCCCGGCCGCCCAACGTGGCCTGCCGCCTCATTGGATTATCCCCCAAGACCTCCATGCGCATCCTTCACGCTATTTTTTCCTCCCGTATCGCCGGTTCCGAACGCTATGCCATCGACTTGGCCAATCGCCAGGCGGCGGGTGGACATGAAGTGCATGTGGCCGGTGGCAGTTCTTCCCCTCTGCGCCACGAGCTGGCCGCTCCGGTCCGCTACCATGGGTTCAATTCGTTTTTCCGCCGCCTGCGCCTCCGCCGCCTGGTCGCACAGCTCGAGCCCGACATTTGCCATGGGCATCTGAGCGGAGCCTGCAAAGCGCTCGGTGGGCTGGCAAAACACCATCAAACGGTGGCCACCCTCCATATTGGCTATAAAGCCCACCAGCATGCTCGCCTGGATGGGCTCATCTGCGTCAACCGCGCCCAAGGCGCCCGTCTTGCGGGCTATCGCGGGACGTCTCGCGTCATTCCCAACTGGCTGCCGCTTCCCCCGGCGGAGCACGACCAAGCTGGTCTGCGCGAGGAACTCCGACTCAGTGATGACGTTTTCCTGGTTGGGGCCGTCGGTCGGCTCCATCCGAGCAAGGGCATGGATGTGCTGATCCGGGCCTTCCGCGCCAGCGCCCCAGCCCAAGCCGCACTCGTGATTCTCGGGGACGGGCCGCAGCGGGGTGAACTCGAACATTTACGGCAAAACGACCCGCGGATTCACCTCCTGGGTTTTCGCCCTGATGTCCATCACTGCCTGCGCGATCTGGACCTCTTCATCTCGCCATCCCGCGAGGAATCCTTCGGCCTGGCCATTGTTGAAGCCATGAGCGCGGGCCTGCCGATCATCGCCACGGCGGCGGAAGGTCCGGCTGAGTTTCTGCGGGACCAGCCCGTCATGCTCGTGCCGCCCGGCTCCCTCGGCGCCCTCACCGAAGCGATCACCGCCGCCCACATCCGGTTCGCCGCCGATGGGCTGCCTCACGTCGGCTATGATTTGAGCCTGTTTGACGCGAAGGCCCGACTGGCGAACATCACTGACTTCTATGTGACGGTGATTGAAGCCAAGCAACGGGTCCGCGTCCAAGTTGATGAACCCATAGCGGTGACCACGTGAGCCTGCGTCCGCGTTCGGATTTTTGGCAGGCTGGCATTTTGCCGGTGCCGATCAGGTCACTCCTTGATCCTACCGCCCTGTCGGCCCTGCGCCAGCAAGTCGTCTGGTTGCCCGATCCAGGTACCTGGCGCTACCTCGCCGACCCTTTCGGCGTGCAGCGGGGGAACGCCACCCATGTCTTCGTCGAGGCTTTTGATTACCGGACAAAGCACGCGGTGATTGAGCATCATGAATTCGGCCCAGGCCTGGTCTGGCGGCAGAAAACCACCGCCCTCGCCCGCCCGTTTCACCTCTCCTACCCGTATCTGGTCGAGCAGGACGGCGAGGTGTTCATGATCCCGGAGAGTCAAAGAAACAACGAGGTGGCATTGTACCGGGCGCGACAATTTCCGGATGATTGGGTGCGGGAGACTGCCCTCCTACCTGGCTTGCCTGGCGCCGAGGCATCTGTCCTGCAGCATGAAGGCCGCTGGTGGATGTTCTTCACCCTGGTCGGCCCTCAGGCCCGGGACCAAAGGGAACTCCATGCCGCCTATGCCGATCGTCTGACCGGCCCGTGGAAGACCTGTGACCAGAATCCGATTCTCGTGGATCGCGCCGGAGCACGTCCCGGTGGGGCCCCCTTTGTCGGTCCGGACGGACGGGTGGTGCTGCCGGTACAGGATTGCAGCGCGACCTATGGCGGCGCACTGCGCTTTCTCCACTTTACCACCCTGGATCCCCGGCACATCACCGTGGAGCACCTCCCGGGACGACTGACGGGTGATCTCATCTCCGCCACCCATCACGATGGGCTGCATACGTTATCGGCCTGTGGCAACCTAACCTTGCTCGATGCCAAGAAGATTGACCGCTCGTGGAGTCGACTCGCAATTAATGCCCGCCGCCGACTGAGCCGACTGGCCTCAAGCTAAATTGGATCAGTCGGTACGTGCCGATTGTTCCGTCGTGGTGACCCGCTTGGATGGGTTTGGGCATGGGGATTCTTACTATCCTTATATCCAGTTCTGGGGCTCATTGAGCCTTGGGGATCTCATACCAATCATTGAACGGTTTTGGACTTAAGGTAGGGACGGACCGCCGGGCCGTCCGCGATTGTCTCTATGGCGCGCCCAGCGGTCGCGCCCTACCACCTGAAATCCAAATGCTCATAGTAATTGGTATCATGCCGACTTTGGTCTGCAGGCTATCTCGACATGGCCATGTTCTCGGCCTAGGAATGAAGCATCATGCGGATCGAAAAATGGTACCTCGATTGTGTGACCCCCACCGGGGCGGGCATCATCGGGTATTCGGCCAGGGTCAGCGCCGGACCGCTCGCCGTGCGTCTGTCGGAAACAGTGCAGTGGCCCGCAGATGAGGCCGTGAGGCACCAGTGCACCGCACTCGGTGGTGCGCTTCCGGTGGAATCCGCTGACGGTCTGGCCTGGAACAACGTGGCTGTTGCCGCCCAAGGCACCTGGCAGCCGATCCGCTCCGGTATTCCGACGGAAATTCTGCATGAGGAATCCGCCGGTCGCATTGAGTGGACCTGCCTGTACCCAGCTGCCCGCGCCAGCGTCAGCGCCGGGAGCACGCAATACGACGGGCTTGGTTATGCCGAGCGGCTGGTATTGACGCTGTCCCTGACGAGGCTTCCCCTGCGCGAATTGCACTGGGGACGTTTCATCACAGAAACACAAAGCTTCGTCTGGATAAGGTGGCGCGGACCCGTGGAGCGAAGCTGGTGCTTTCACAATGGCCAGGCGGTGGTCGCCACGCAATTGGGGCGCACCGTGTCATGGCCCGGGCATACGTTGGAACTCGCACCCGGTGTGATTCTCCGGTCCGGCCCTATCAGCTACAACCCCAGCCGCCAAAACCGCTGGGTTCATCAACTCATGCCCTCGGTGATTCGGCGCCTGGACGAGACCAAGTGGTGCAGCGCCGGCACCCTGACCGATGCCACGGGGCTCGAGCATTCCGGCTGGGCCATCCACGAGGTGGTTATCTTCCCATGAAAATCCTCCTGGGAAAACTGGTCTACGGCCTGACGTTTTGTGTGGTACTGCCCGCATTGCTGTATGGGTGGGCCCAAGCACTCGGGGCGAAATATCCGACCCTGCCCATGGTGAGCAGTCCAGCCGCAGGCCTGCTCCTCATGGCGGCAGGCGGCAGCCTGCTGGTCCGGGGCATGTGGGAACTATGGACACTGGGCGGAGGCCTGCCGATGAACGCCTTTCCGCCGGAACGATTCGTGACCCGTGGGCTCTACGGTTGGCTGCCCCACCCAATTTATTGCGGCTTTGCCCTACTGATGTTCGGCCTGTTCTGCAGTGCGGGCATGCCCGCGG
>JBAXWQ010000215.1:0-5743 GCA_037128315.1 Opitutia bacterium
TTCCCCGCTGGGAAGCGTTGCTCGATGATCCCGCCAGCAACCGGCCGTTTGAATTCTGAGCGGGTGGTGGGCCGGAAAGAACGGTAGGGCGCGGACTCCGCTCCCTACCCTGCCGCCAGCGGCTGGCTCGGGGCGATTTCCAGGGCGAAGCCAGATTCATTGACACCACCGGTTTCTCTTTCGGCCCAGGCCGCGAAGGCGATCATGCCGGCGTTGTCGCCGGTGTGCTGGGGCAGTGCCCGACAGAACGTCACGCCCTGCTGCCGCGCCAGTCTTTCCAATTCTCCCTGCAACGTCTTGTTGTTCGCCACGCCGCCGGACAGGCCGAAGCTGCGATATGATTCCCGCTCCAGCGCGAGCTTGGACTTGCGCACGAGCGACTCGAAGACGGCGCGCTGATAACTGGCGCAGAGATCGGGGCGACGACGCTCGATCACGTCAGGGGCCATTTTCTCCAGCTGGTAGCGCAGGCTGGTCTTGAGTCCCGAGAAGCTGAACTCCAGCGATGCCCGCTGGGCGACGGACTTGGGAAATTCAAACGCGGCGGCATGTCCAGTGGCCGCGAGCTTTTCCACCTGCGGGCCGCCGGGATAACCGAGGCCCATAAGCTTGGCGCCCTTGTCGAGTGCCTCGCCGGCGGCATCGTCCATGGTTGAGGCTAGGAGCCGGATGCGCCGCTGCTCGTCGATCGAAAACAGCGCCGTATTGCCGCCCGACACCAGCAGGCCGAGATGCGGCAGCAATTTGGCAAATTCTGCGTCGAAGTCCGCGGGCTTCGCCGCGTGCAGGGCAATGAACGGCGAGAAGGCATGGGCCCGGAGGTGGTTCACGCCCACCACTGGCACGCCCCAAGCGAGGCCGAGGCTCTTCGCGGTCGACAAACCCATGGCGAGGCAGGCCGCGAGGCCGGGCCCCGCGGTGACGGCGATTTTCCTGATGGACGCAGGGGGCACCTGCGCCAGGGCCAGCTCAAGCAGTGGTCCGAAATTCTGCAGATGCTCCCGGCTGGCGAGGTCGGGCACGACGCCGCCGTAGGCCTCGTGCAGGGTGATCTGGCTGTGCACCCACTCGCCGATCAGGCCGCGGGCCGGGTCAAACAGGGCGACGGCGGTCTCGTCGCAGGAACTTTCGAGGGCGAGGATCATGGGGTTATTTGTAGCGGCGCTCTATGAGCGCCGGACGGCGGTCGCAGACCGCCGCTACAGGAGAACTTTGTTCTGTGATCATCATTTGCCCTTGGCCGCCAGCACGCCGACCAGTACTTCCTCAGCCGCGTTGAGCTGCCGGTCCTCGATGCGATCGAAGCCGAAGCGCTCGCGGAATTCCTTGGGCTCGGTCAGGTCGAGGCGCGATTGCTGGAGCCGCAGCTTGGACTCGTCGTCCGCCGAAACCTCGAGCTCGATGTGGGGCGCGATGCCCTTTTCGTGAATGGTGACGCCGCTCGGCGTGTAATAGCGGGCGGTGGTGAGCCGCAGGCCCTCGCCGTTGCGCAGGGCCAGGACACTCTGCACGGAACCCTTGCCGAAGGTCTTCTCCCCGACGATGACGGCCCGTTTGGTGTCCTTCATGGCCCCGGAGACAATCTCGGCGGCGCTGGCGGTGCCGCCGTTGACGAGAATCGCGATCGGATAGGTCCGCGGCGGGTGACTGCCATCAGCCTTGAAGTTCTCGCGAGATTCCGGCGTGCGGCCCTGCGTGAAGACAATGAGTTCCCCCTCGTTGAAAAACTCGTTGCAGACGTCGATCGCCGCATCGAGCAGGCCGCCCGGGTTGTTGCGCAGATCGATCACGAGGGCGCGCAAGCCCTGCTGCTCGAGGCCGGTCAGGGCCGTCTTGAACTCCTGCCCGGTGCGCTCGCTGAATTGGGTGATTTCCAGGTAGCCGATGCCGCCCGGGTGCACGGCGGCGTTGCGCACACTGTCGAGGCGGATGCGTTCGCGCTTCATCACAAAATCCATCGCGCGGTTCGCGCTGGGGCGGAAGACCGTCAGGGATACCTCGGTGTCCGGCTCGCCGCGGATGAGTTTCACAGTCTTGGCCACGGTGGGGTTCTCGATGGTCTTGCCGTCGATCTTGATGAGCCGGTCGCCGCGGCGCAGGCCGGCGCGCTCCGCCGGCGTGCCGGCGATGGGCGAAATCACGACCACCTGTCCCTCCCGCTGTTCCACCTGGATGCCGATACCGACGAAGGCGTTGCTCAATTCATCCTCCGTATCCTGGTAGGCATCGGCGCGCAGAAACTCGGAATGGGGATCGAGGGTGCCGACCATGCCTTCCAGCGCGGCGCGGGTGAGATTGGCGTAATCGGCGGGAGCCTCACCCACATAGTTTTCCTTCACCACCTGGATCACCTCGCGAAAATAGCGGACGTTGCGGTCGCGATCCCCGTCGGGCCACCAGCTGGGGGCACCCGAGCGGGTGGCGAATTGCGCCAGGCCGTAGCCCAAGACGATGGCGGACAGGATGAGAAGGGCCCGTTTGAGCATGTGCAGTGTCGATGAGAGGGTTGGCGGTAGTCGGCGAACCCACAAATTAGGCGGAAATTGGATTGGGCATGGCTTTCAGTGGCGACATTTGCCTGTATTGGCAAATGGGTTCCTCCTCCGACTTTTTTGAAATCTTCGCCACCGAGCCAACGGCGGCCCACGGGGTGTCATTTGCCCGCTACATGGAGCTGGCCATGTACCATCCCACGGCGGGGTACTATACCCGCAACTTCAAGCGCGTGGGGCGGGACGACAAGGCCGACTTTTTCACCTCCACCACCTTCAGTCCGGTGTTTGGCGAGCTGGTCATGGCCGCCGTGGTCAAGCTGCTCGCCCCGGCCCTACCGGCCGACTTTGTCTTCGTGGAAATCGGGGCCGAGCCGGGTGGCGGCATCCTGCGGGATCTGCCCCACCCCTTCGCGAGCTATCAGATCATATCGCTGGGCCAGCCCTTCGTGCTGCCCCCCAAAGCCGTGGTGTTCTCCAATGAACTTTTCGATGCGCAGCCATTCCACCGCATCGTCTGGCGCCAGGGGAGCTGGCGCGAGCTCGGGGTGGCGCTGACCGGCCGCACCTTGCGCGAAGTCGAATTGGCCGCCCTTTCACCGGAAATCGCGGCCATCGCCGACCGCCTGCCCAAGGCGTCGCAGGAAGACTACCACATTGATCTCCCACTGCGCACGGTGCCGATCCTGGAGCGCATCGTCGGACCGAAGTGGCAGGGCCTGTTTGTGGCCTTCGATTACGGCAAGTTCTGGCCGGAACTGGCGGAGCATCTCCCCCATGGGACCGGGCGCACCTACCACCGGCAGAAGATGGGCAACGATCTGCTCGCCCGCCCGGGCAAGCAGGACCTGACCTGCCATATCTGCTGGGACTGGCTGGAGGATGGACTCGTCCGGGCCGGCTTTGGCGAGACCCGGGTCGATTCCCAGGAAAGCTTTTTCATGCATCATGCCGCGAACACGCTCGCCGCCATAACCACCACCGAGAAGAGCAGTTTCAGCCCGCGCAAGCGGATGCTCATGCAGCTCATGCACCCGGCCAATATGGGGCAGAAGTTTCAGGCCCTCTATGCTTTACGCAAATAGGGCCCCGGCGGAGCGGAATTACAAAATTGCCCTTGCTAAGCGGTCGGGCGCTCCTTTATTCCTGACCCCTTAACTCCAAGAAACACCATGGCACGAATTTGCGCAATCACCGGCAGACGCCCCGTCAAGGGCAAGATCATCAACCGTAAGGGTCAGTCCAAGAAGAGCGGCGGCATCGGCACGCACGTCACCAGCCTGACGACCCGCCTGTTCCGCCCGAACCTGCAGTGGATCAAGGTCAAGCTGCCCAACGGCGGCAGCAAGCGCATGTGGGTCTCGGTCAAGGCCATCAAGGCCGGTTTGGTGCAGAAGGCCTGAGCTCAAGCCTCCCCTCTCCCCTCGAACCCGCGGCCGCCAGCTGCGGGTTTTTTATTTCCCGCATAAAACTGGCCGGGCGAGTCTTCCGGATGAGCCGGGTCTCAGACCAATCGCCCTTTGAATTTACCCCTAACGCGTCAGCTTAGGTAGGGCGGGCACTCCGCTGCCCGCCATCGTCCGTGGCGCGCGCCCGGCGCGGAGTGGAATCCGCGCCCTACCCTCGGATTCGAGCAAAAGCTTAGGGTGATTGGTCTAACGCGTCAGGAAGCCAGCAGATCCTGGTACTCCCGGTGCCGCTCGATGAACTTAGCTACGTATGAGCAGGCGGGAACCACCCGGTGGCCCGCCGTGCGGGCATCGGCCAACGCCGCCCGCACCAGGAGTTCCGCGATGCCGCGACCGCGCAGCTCCGGCGGCACCCCGGTGTGCGTGAAGGTCATTCGCGGTCCGGCCAACTCATATTCACAGACGGAGAGACAACCGTCCACCGTGACCTCATAGCGGGCCAACGGCCCATTGTGCAAAACCAAGGGAGTATCGGACATGAAACCAGCTTACGACCGCCCCAGCCGGATGGCAATCCCGCCGGTTCGCCCGGGAAAGCCTGGCCGGCCGGAGGCAAAGAATGCGCAGCATTTCCGTTAGCGAATCGAGGGGATCGCTACTATATTCGCCGCTGAGGGCAGTGGCCATCCTCCCGCTGCCCGCGCCCGGTTGACCCGGGTATGGTCGCGAGGACCCAAGTCATTATATCCCCATGATTCCGCACACCTATCTCGACCATGGCATCACGATCCTGCAGACAAAATTGCAGACCACGGGCACCCGCCCAGGTGAATCAATCAAATCGCCAGTGAAGCCGTTTCTCACCATTTCCCGCGAAGCCTGCGCCGGGGCCACGGCGATGGTGCAGCATCTCCTGCCCCTGCTCGACGCCGAAGGGGGCGCGGATGGCGCCAGCTGGATGTTTCTTGAGAAGGATTTGCTGACCCATGCCCTGTCCACCGGCGATTTGCCCAAGCACTTTGCCTCCTATCTGCCGGAAGACCGCCTGCCCGAAATCAAGGGCCTGATCGGTGAATTTGTCGGCCTGCACCCGCCGCTCTGGGAGTTGGAACAACGCGTCTCACGGGGCATCCACCAGATTGCCCAATTGGGCTGCGTCATCTTTTCCGGCCGGGCCGCGCACCTGATCTCGCGTGACCTGCCGGGTGGCCTTCATCTGCGCTTGGTGGCCTCGTTGGCCACCCGCATCAAGCGCATGCAGGAACAGCAAAATAGCGACGAGGTCACCGCGGAAAGAACGCTGAGGGAGGCGGACGATGCCCGCCGCCGCTACGTCCACAGCAACTTCGAAAGGGATATCGATGATCCCCGCACCTACGATCTGATCATCAACACGGACCGCATTTCGCCCGCCACGGCGGCGCAGATGGTGCTCCAAGGCCTGCACCAGCGGATCAGGGTCCCGGTCGCCAATAACCACACTGACTAGGGCGGGCCTTCAAACCTTCGCGCGGTTGCCCCAAGACCGGCTTAGCCCCACGGACTGAAACCAGCGTCACCACTAATCGAATTCCGCCAACGGCGGAATTTTTGAGCCAGTGGCTCCGGCTGATCGCCTGCGCGATGGGTTCAGGGGGCCCGCAAATCGCGGGCAGAGCAGGTCGGCGATCAGCAGACCCCAAATCGACCGGCGCAGGCGATCAGCCAGAGCGGTCATCGAAGATTTCATCCTTGGTGAAATCCGATTATACCAATGGCCCTTTGAATTTACCCCTAACGCGTCAGCTTAGGTAGGGCGGGCACTCCGCTGCCCGCCGTCGTCCGCGGCGCGTGCCCGGCGCG
>JBAXWQ010000216.1:0-5709 GCA_037128315.1 Opitutia bacterium
TGGCGGGTCTGTCGTTCAACGAGATCATGGCCCTGTTCGGAAAATATTTCGTGGAGAACCGCTACATCACCCTGACGGTCGTGCTCATGCTGCCGGTCGTCGGGCTACTCGAGCGCTACGGCCTGCGCGAACGGGCGGAGACGCTCATCAAGTCGGCCAAGGCGGCGACGGCAGGTCGCGTGCTGCTTTTTTATACCGCGGTGCGGCAGGTCTCGATTGCCTTTGGGGTGAATATTGGCGGCCATGCGGCCATGGTGCGTCCGCTGGTCTCCCCGATGGCGGAGGGCGCCGCACACGCCCAGCATGGCGCCTTGCCGGAAAAAACGACCGAGGCCATCCGCGCCCACGCTGCGGCCGCGGAGAACATCGGCAATTTTTTTGGCGAGGATACAGTTTTTGCCGTGGGCGCCGTCTACCTGATCAAGGGCGTGCTCGAAGCCCAGGGCGTGCCGGTCGGTGTGTGGGCCCTCTCCCTGTGGGGCATTCCAACCGCGCTGGTGGCGTTCGGCTTCATGGCCTGGCGGGCCCGCCTGCTCGATCGCCGCGTCGCCCGCGAAGTGGCCGCCGCACCCGAACGGAGGGCCGGGCCGTGAAACTGCTCAGCCTGGATGTATTCTATGTCATAGCGGGCGCGTTTCTCCTGCTGGTGTCGGGCCGCATTGCCCTCGATCGGCAGCATGCGCAGCGCTGGGGTTCCGCCCTTTTCTGGGGTCTGCTGGCGGTCACCTTCCTCGCGGGCAAGGCCCTGCCGCCGGTCGCGGTGGGCTACATGATCTTGCTGATGGTGGTGCTGGCGGCGACGAAGCAGATGGGGGCTTCGCCGGAGGCCGGCGCGCCCCCGGCGGAGCGCGCGGCGGCGGCGGCGAGGCTGCGCAATCGGATATTTGTGCCCGCGCTGCTCATTCCGGCCACGGCGGTCGTCGGTACGCTCCTGTTGAGCCGGCTGCATTTCGGGGATTGGTGGCTGCTGGATTCGGCCAACACAACCGTCATCTCGGTCTGCCTGGGCGCGGTGGTGGCGGTGGTGGTGGCCCTGCGATTGACGCAGGCCCGGCCGGTGACGCCCGTGGCGGAGGGCAGCCGCCTGGTGCAGACGATCGGCTGGGCGGTCATTCTGCCGCAGCTGCTCGCGGCCTTGGGCGGTATCTTTGCCAAGGCCGGGGTCGGGCCGGTGGTGGCCGAGCTGGCGGCGCAGGCCCTGCCGACGCAGTACCCCTTTGTGGCGGTGGTGGCTTATTGCGGCGGCATGGCGCTCTTCACGATCTGTATGGGCAATGCCTTCGCGGCCTTCCCCGTGATCACCCTGGGCATCGGCCTGCCGTTCATCGTCCAGCTGCATCACGGCAATCCGGCCATCATGGCGGCCATCGGCATGCTGTCGGGGTATTGCGGCACGCTGCTCACACCGATGGCGGCCAACTTCAATCTGGTGCCGGCGATGCTGCTCGAACTGAAGGACAAGAACGCGGTCATCAAGGCGCAGCTGCCCATGGCGCTTGGCATTTTGGCGGCGAATGTGCTGATCATGTATTTTTGCGTTTACCGATTCTAGTCATGACCAATTCAAAACCCGGAAAATCACGAAAGCGCGAAGGAACGAAAGCCCGGAGGGTACTCCTGACCGGATTTGAGCCGTTCGGCGGGGAGACGATTAACCCGTCGGCGGAAATCGCCCGGCTGCTACATGGCACGGTTGTCGCCGGCCATGAAATTCGGAGCGCCTTGCTGCCTTGTGTGTTCCGTGCGGCCATTACCGAACTGCAGCATCAGCTGCAGGTGACCAAGCCGGCGCTGGTCATCTGCCTGGGCCAGGCGGGCGGCCGCCCGGACATCACCCCGGAGCGCGTGGCGATCAACGTGGATGATGCGCGCATCGCGGACAATGCCGGTGGGCAACCCATCGACCGGCCGATCAGGCCGAAGGGACCGGCGGCCTATTGGTCCACGCTGCCGATCAAGGCGATCGTGGCAGCCCTGCAGCAGCGCGGGGTGCCGGCCAGCGTTTCCCAGACGGCCGGAACGTTCGTCTGCAATCATGTTTTCTACGGACTGATGCACACGTTGCGCGGACAGGGGAAGATTCGCGGCGGATTCATCCATGTGCCGTTTCTGCCGGAGCAGGCCAAGGAGGGACAGCCGAGCCTCCCACTGGAGACCATGGTGGCCGCGGTCACGGTGGCGATCGAGACCGCGATAAAAACGCCTCGCGACTCACGGCTCGGCGGCGGTGCGACGCACTGATAGCCTCATCTTCCGAACTGTAGGAGCGGCTTTATGCCGCGATATTGGACGCAGGGGAAAAGTGGCTACTGCTCGATCGGGGCGTAAAGCCCCTCCTACAGCCAGGCTTTTCTCATCACCGGCATTATGCGTTTTGCGACGAGGCGCCTCAGTCCAGCCTCAGATATCGTAGGTGGCCGCCGGCCGTACCGCGCAGGAATTGCCGGTGGATTCGACCGTCAGGGCGCAGAGATCGTCATCGAAATTCGCATGTCCGGTAAAGGCCACCACTTCCTGGATGAGCTGATCAATCAGTTCCGCGCCCGAGCAGGCGGATTTTTTCGACAGCAAGGCGCGCAGACGCGCCTCACCATACATCACGCCCTCAGCGTTGCTCGCCTCGAAGAAGCCATCGGTGTAGGCGAGGAGGGTGTCCCCGGGGCCAAACGCGATCGTCTGCCCGGAGTAGGTGAAATCATCCATGAGTCCGGCCGCCGGCTCCGGGCTGGCGAAGGCGAGTGATGCGACGGTGCCGCCGTTGCCATACCGGAGCAGTGGCGGAGGATGCCCGGCGTTGGCGTAGCCCAGGGTGGCGGCCGCCGTGTCGATGATGCCGTAGAACGCGGTGGCAAAAACGGGGGAGCCGGTCTGCCGGATGATGGGCAGCAGGCCGTGGTTGATCTCGGCGAGCACCTGGGCCGGATGGGCGGCCCGGGGGGCAAATTCCTCCACCACTCCCCGAATCAGGGCGGTCAGGAGACCGGCCCGGACGCCGTGCCCCATGACGTCGCAGATCAGCACTCCGCATTGGGTGTCCGACAATTGAATGATGTCGAAAAAATCACCCCCGAGCGTGGCGGCGGGTACATAGCGGTGTGCGAAGCTAAGTTCGCTGGCTTCCGCCGGCACGCCGCGCGGAAATACGGGATAGGTCCGGGGGAAAAATGACTCCTGAATCTGCCGGGCCATGAGGAGGTCGGTCTCCATTTCATCGGTGCGACGCTGCAACTCCTGCTCGGTGCGCTTGCGCGCCGTGATGTCATGGCTGATGCCGACCAGCCCGGTGATCTGGCCCTGTAGGTCCCGGAGGGGAACCTTGGTGGTGAGTGACCAGCGGACATGACCCTCGCTGCCGAAGTCGGATTTTTCCTGGCTGATGATCGGGGCGCCGCCTGAGAGCACCTGCTGGTCGTCGGTCATGGCCTGGCGGCCGCGCTCGGTCGGAAAGAAATCCAAGGTCGTGCGGCCGACGGTGTCGGCTTGGTGGGTCGCGCCCAGTGCATTCAGATGGGCCTGATTGTTGAGCAGATAGCGCGAAGCGGTGTCCTTGACGAAAATCCGGGAGGGAAGATGGTCGATGATCGTCCGCAGCAGGTTGCTTTCCGCGGTGAGTTTTTCCTCGGCCGCATGGGCGGCGGTGACATCACGCGTGATGCCGAAGGTGCCGATGATGCGTCCGGCGGCGTCGCGCCAGGCCAGCTTGGTGGCCGAACCCCACGCGATCGTGCCATCGAGCAAGGTAAGCCGTTCCAGCTTGGCGATCATGGGCTGGCCGGTCCGGATAATGGCCAGTTCCTCGGCCCGGGCCACGTCGGCATGTACCGGGGCGAAGAGATCGGCGTCGGTCTTGCCGATCACTTCCTCCGGTGTGGCGATTCCGTGCCAGGCGACATAGGCTTGGTTGACGCGGACGAAGCGGCTCTCGAGGTCCTTGAAGTAGATCCGATCGGGGATGACCTCCATGAGGCTGCGCAAAATCTCCGCGTCTTGCGGTGTGCCCGTCACTGCGCAGGGCAGGGAATCAGATTCATTCATGACAGCCTGACACTACGACAGACCGGACCCGGACAGGCAATCACACTCCACCGATGGTCGGGGTCGGTGAGGGCCCCCGCCGCACTCCGGCTGGCCTCCGGCGCCAGGCCAACAGCAAGGTCAGCGATCCGAGCAGCAGCCCGCCGTAGGTAGTCGGCTCGGGCACGGGGGTGATCTGATGGTCGTAACCCTGCCACTTGGTATTGGCCGCGGTGAAGCCGGTGAATACCACCTGATTCATCGGGGCGGCGTTACTCAGATCGGGGGTGGCCCCGGACCAGTTGGTGGCGTAGAAATAATCTACGGCGTTGGCCCAGTTCTGGATAGTGAGCGTGACGCCGGCTGCGATGGAGAGGTTGGTGACGTTGAGAGTGGCGGCGGTGCTGGCGAAATCGATGGTCGAATTGGAGGTGACGTTGAGCGTGCCGACCGTCAGGTTTACACCGTTCAGCAGCAAGGTCGTCCCGGCCAGTCCACTTCCACCGAGGTCAAGCGTACCGGTCAAGGTGGTGGCTTTGCCGAGGGAAAGTGTGCCGCTGCCCATCAGGTTGAGACTATTATTCGAGGAGGTGAGTAGGGTATTTAAAGTCAGGGTATGGTTTGAGTTGATGGTAAGATCAGGAGTGGAATCCATGAAATTGACCGTGCCAGTCCCCGAGATCGTGGGATTTCCATCTTCGACCAAAATACTCGATACATTTTGGGTGCTATTGAGCGTCACAGTGTAGGCGCCCGTCACATTAGTACCCGCGCTGAAGACCGCATCGGAACCAGAGACATAAACTACGGTTGCGCTTCGGCCAGCTGAGTCGCTGGTCCAATTTTGGTCCGTGGCCAAGGTGCCGGAGTCTATCCAAGTCCTTGTCGTGGTACTGGAGCCTTTGCTGGTCGAGTTCGTGTCCCAGTAAAGGACACCAGCCTCGAGCCCGGAAGTTAGTCCGAGACCAACCAGCCACACACACACTGTGGCCAAGCGTCGTAGTTTGCCGACGGCTAGGACCGAATGGAGGTGATGGGTGGTGTCTGCCATGAGTGGCGTCTCCCCACCTCACAGCATAGGTATATTTACCTAGCCAACAACCGACAATCAGCCTTATCCCGAACTGTGCAGCCTAGTTAATATGGCTGAGTAGCAGCCAATCAGTTGGCAAAACGGAAAAGGGCCACGTCGCCGTCCTTGAAGACGTATTCCTTGCCCTCAAGCCGGTATTTGCCGGCATCCCGAGCTGCGGCAACACTGCCGAGGCGAACGAGTTCCTCATAGGAGACAATCTCGGCCTTAATGAAGCCCTTCTCGAAATCGGTGTGGATGACGCCGGCGGCCTGAGGGGCTTTCCAGCCCTGTTTGATTGTCCAGCAACGCACCTCTTTTTCGCCGGCAGTGAAGTAGGTCATCAGGCCCAGCAGGGCGTAGGTGCCCTTGATGAGGGCGGAGACACCCGAGTCGTCGACGCCGAGATCCTTGAGGAAGGCCTTGGCTTCCTCGGGGGCCAGGTCGATGAGTTCGGCCTCGATGCGGGCGCTGATCGGCACATAGGCGGCATCATGATGGGTGCGGACATACTCCGCGACTTTCTGGACGAACGGATTTTGCTCGGCGGTGGCGAGGTCGGACTCGGCTACATTGCAGGCGAAGAGCACAGGCTTCGCCGTCAGCAGCTGGAATAGTTTCAT
>JBAXWQ010000217.1:0-5654 GCA_037128315.1 Opitutia bacterium
TGGCGTGTCGAAGGGCAAGGGCTTTCAGGGCGTCGTCAAGCGCTTCCGGGTGGCCGGCGGCCCGGCGGCCCACGGCTCGATGTTCCATCGCCGCATCGGCTCGATCGGCATGCGCCAGACACCCGGCCGCGTCTGGAAAAATCAGGCCATGCCTGGCCATATGGGTGCGGTCGTCCGCACCGTCCAGAATCTGCGGGTCGTCAAGATCATCGCCGAAAAGAATCTGATCCTCGTCAAGGGTGCCATCCCCGGCGCGAATGGCGACGATGTCATCATCCGCTCCGGCAAGAAAGCCAAGAAAGCCTGAACCACGGAGAACGTCATCCCATGAAGCTCAAAATTTTCACTCCCGACGCCACGCAGAGCCGCGAAGCTGATTTCAATCTTCCGGTTTTCGAGGGCAGCAAGGGTCTCCAGGCCGTGAAGGAAGTTGTGGTCGCCCACAACGCCAACGCCCGCCTCGGCACCCACTCCACCAAGACCCGCGGCGAAGTCCGCGGCGGCGGCAAGAAGCCCTGGGCCCAGAAGGGCACCGGTCGCGCCCGCGCCGGTTCCATCCGTTCCCCCCTGTGGGGCGGCGGCGGTGTCGTGTTCGGCCCCAAGCCCCGCGACTACTCCAAGAAAATCAACGGCAAGGTGAAGAGCCTCGCCTTCAACCGCGCCCTGTTCGACCGCGCCACGGCCGGCGACATCAGCGTGATCGAGACCTTCGCCCCCAAGGCCACCAAGACCAAGGCCATGAACGAGGTCCTCAGCCGCATCGCCCCCAAGGGCAAGGTGCTCATTGTGGACGATCCGTTCACCTCCGAGGCCACGCGCGCCGCGCGCAACCTCGCCCGCGTCACCCTCCAGGTGGCTTCCAAGCTCAACACCCTCGATCTCGTCACCTACAGCTGGATCGTGGTTTCCAGCAAGGCCCTCGAGAAGATCATCGCCCGCGCCAACGGAGCCCAGTCATGATTAACGCCGATACCGTCCTCAAACACCTGCGTCTGACGGAGAAGTCCAACAAACTCTCCTCCAACTACGGTCAATACACCTTCGACGTGTTCGCGTCCGCCACCAAATTCACGGTGCGCGAGGCGGTCGAGCAGACCTTCAAGGTCACCGTCACCCGGGTGAATATCATCAACCGCAAGGGCAAGCCGAAGAAGTCCCGCCGCGGCCAGCCCATCACCAAGTCCGACAGCAAGCGTGCCATCGTCACCCTGAAGTCGGGCGACAAGATCGAGCTCACCTGAGCCCCGGAGACCACCCACCATGGCCCTCAAATCCTTCCGTCCTCTCACCGCGTCCCTCCGGTTCACCACCCTGAACCGCCCGGATGACATTTCCACCAAGCGCCCGGAGCGCTCGCTCGTCGAGTCCAAGAGCAAGACCGGCGGCCGCAACGCCTATGGCCGCATCACCTCGCGCCGGCGCGGGGGTGGCCACAAGAAGCTCTACCGCATCATCGACTTCAAGCGCACCAAGCTCGACATGCCCGCCAAGGTCCAGGCGATCGAATACGATCCCAACCGCAGCGCGCTGCTTGCCTTGCTCGCCTACGCCGATGGCACCAAGTGCTATATTCTCGCCCCCCAGGGCCTGAGCGTCGGAGATACCGTCTACAGTGCGCTGAAGACGGAGACGAACGACTTCAAGCCGGGCAACTCCTTCCTTCTGGGCTCCATTCCCCCGGCCACCAAGCTCCATGCCGTGGAGATGATCCCCGGCAAGGGCGCCCAGATTGCCCGCTCCGCCGGCACGTCCGTCGAGCTCATCGCGATCGAGAACGGCTACGCCCAGATCAAGATGGCCTCGGGCGAGACCCGCCTGGTGAACGCCAAGTGCCGCGCCACCATCGGCGAGGTTTCCAACGCCGACCACAGCAAGCGCAAGCTCGGCAAGGCCGGCCGCAACCGCTGGCTCGGCAAGCGCCCGCGCGTCCGCGGCGTCGCCATGAACCCGGTCGACCACCCGAACGGTGGCGGTCAGGGCAAATCGAAGGGTGGTGGCGGTCGCCAGCACCTCGTCTCGCCGTGGGGCCAGCTCGCGAAGGGTTTCCCGACGCGCCGCCGCACCAAGCTTTCCAGTTCCTTCATCCTCGTTCGCGCCAACGGCCGTCCGCCGCGCGGCAAGAAATAATCCCAACGACTCCGCACCATGGCCCGTTCCATCAAAAAAGGTTTCTTTGTCGACTACCACCTCCTGGAGAAAGTCCAGAAGGCGGCCAAGGTCGCCGGCACCCGCAAGCCCATCCAGACTTGGAGCCGCCGCTCGACCATCACGCCCGAGTTCGTCGGTCACACCATCAGCGTCCACAATGGCAAGAGCCACGTCGCCGTGTATGTCACGGAGAACATGGTCGGCCACAAACTCGGCGAGTTTGCCCCCACGCGCGTCTTCAAGTCGCACGGCGGCATGACCCGCAAGGAAATTTGAGGCCACGCCCCAACCGGAATCCCATCATGGAAATTCAAGCACTCACCCGCAACGCGCACATGTCGCCCAAGAAGGTCCGCGAGGTCGCGCGCCTCATCCAGGGCCGCAGCGTCACCGAGGCGATCGACTTCCTCACGCTCATCCCGCGCAAGTCGTCCCGCCTGCTCGTCAAGACGCTCAAGAGCGCCGTGGCCAACGCCGAGAACAACAACAGCATCTCCGCCGACCAGCTCGTCGTCCACCGCGCGCTGATCGAGAACGGTCCCGTCCTGAAGCGGTTCAAGGCCGGCGCCCGCGGCTCGGCCAAGCCCCGCGTCAAGCGCATGTCACACCTGCGCATCATCCTCTCCGACGGTAAATCCAACTAACTCTCACCATGGGACAAAAGACCAACCCCACAGGCTTCCGCCTCGCCGTCCGCCGCAACTGGCAGTCACGCTGGTTCGCGCGCAAGAAGGATTTCGCCAAGCTCCTCCACGAGGACCAGGTCATCCGCAGCACGCTGATGGAAAAGCTCAAGCAGGCCTCGGTGCCGCGCATCTTCATCGAGCGCGCCGGCAACCGCGTCCGCGTCAAGATCTTCACGGCCCGCCCCGGCATCGTCATCGGCAAGAAGGGCCAGGAGGTCGAGAACATGAAGGCCCAGCTCGCCAAGCTGACGGGCAAGGACGTCCTGCTCGACATCCAGGAAGTGAAGAAGCCCGAGATCGAGGCCCAGCTGGTGGCCGAGAACGTCGCGCTCCAGCTCGAGCGCCGCATCGCCTTCCGCCGCGCCATCAAGAAGTCCATCCAGATCGCGATGTCGCTCGGCATCGACGGCATCAAGATCCAGTGCTCCGGCCGCCTCGGCGGCGCGGACATCGCCCGGCGCGAATGGCAGCGCCAGGGCCGCATCCCGCTGCACACGCTGCGCGAGAACATCGATTACGGCTTCGCCGAGGCCCAGACCGTCTGGGGCAAGATCGGTGTCAAATGCTGGATCTGCAAAAAAGACGAATCCAACTAACCTGTTTACCCGGCACCAAGCCTAACGCTTACCGCCCCCTGTTCCCATGTCTGCTCTCTCTCCCGCCCGCACCAAATACCGCAAGTCGATGAAAGGCTCCCGCGCTGGCAATGCCAAGCGCGGCAACACGCTCGCCTTCGGTGAATTCGGCCTGCAGTCCCTGTCCCGCGGTCCCATGACCGGCCAGCAAATCGAGGCCGCCCGTGTGACCATCGCCCGCCACCTCAAGCGCAAGGGCAAGCTCTGGATCCGCATCTTCCCGCACAAGCCCGTGACCAAGAAGCCCGCCGAGGTGCGCATGGGCCAGGGTAAGGGCCCGGTCGAATATTACGTGGCCGTCATCAAGCCGGGCGCCGTGCTCTTCGAGCTCGCCGGTGTTTCCCTCACCATTGCCCGCGAGGCGTTCCGCCTGGCTGACGCCAAACTGCCCTTCCGCTGCCGCTTCATCGTCCGCGAAGGCACCGCTGCTTAATCCCTGGAGAACGACTGTCATGACTTCCAAAGAAATCCGCGATCTCGCGCCCGCTGAGATCACCACCAAGCTTCGCGAAACCCGCGATCAACTCCTCCAGCTGCGCCTGCGCAAGCACACCGGCCAGGTGGAGAAACCGCACCTGCTCCGCACCTACCGCAAGGACATCGCCCGCCTGGAGACGATCCTGCAGCAGAAGAAAACCCCGCAGACCGCCTGAGGCCCGGCTTAACCGCATACCATCATGTCCACTCACGCCCGCAACAATCGCCGCAAGACCCTGATCGGTTTCGTCAGCTCCAAGATGGGCGACAAGTCCGTCAAGGTCACCGTCCCTTACAAGACGCCGCATCCCCTTTACCACAAGGTCATCAACCGCAAGACCGTCCTTCACGTCCACGACGAGAAGAACGAGACCAAGATGGGTGACAAGATCGAGGTCATGGAGACCCGCCCGATCAGCCGGCTGAAACGCTGGCGCGTCATCCGCGTCGTCGAGGCCTCCGTCGGCCTTGATCTCGTCGCCGTGTCCGAGAAGGACGTCGCCGAGGCCGTGCCCACCAAGACCACCAAGTCGAACAAGGCCGTCAAAGCCTAACCTCTCTCCCGGAGATACCACCATGATCCAGATGCGCTCCATTCTCGATATTGCCGACAACACCGGCGCGCGCCGCGCGTCGATGATCGGCAAGATCGGGCATCCCTCCCGCTACGCCCACGTCGGTGACATCATCACCATCAACATCAAGGAGAGCAGCACCGATGCCACCGTGAAGAAGGGTGAGGTCGTCAAGGCCGTCATCGTCCGCACGCGGGCCCCGCTGCGCCGCGCCGACGGCAGCTACCTGCGCTTTGATTCCAACGCCGTGGTCATCATCGGCGAGGACGGGAACCCGCGGGGTACCCGCATTTTTGGCCCGGTCGCCCGCGAGCTCCGCGCCAAGAACTACATGAAGATCATCTCGCTCGCCCCGGAGGTCCTCTAACATGCAGAAGTTTCACATCAAACGTAACGACGTCGTCATGGTCATCGCCGGCTCCCACAAGGGGAAGCAGGGCAAGGTCCTCGAGCTCCGCGCCGCCAAGAACCGCGCGGTCGTGGAGGGGGTCGCCATGATCAAGAAGCACCTCAAGAAGTCCCAGGAAAACCCGCAGGGCAAGATCGCGGAGCGCGAGGGCACGATCCATGTGTCGAACCTCATGCTCCTGTCGCGCTACGAGCAGTCGAAGCGCGCCAAGAAGCCGGCCGCCCCCGCCACCGCCTGAGCCCAGCGGCCCGCCTATTTTATATAACCATCAAGCATCCGGCTCGGAAACCCGGTCGCACTCATGAGCAAACAACTCACCCCCCTGCAAAAACACTACTTCGAGACGGTCGTCCCCGCCTTGACCACCACGCGCGGCTACAAGAACAAGCACCAGGTGCCGAAGCTTGAGAAGATCGTCCTCAACACCGGCATCGGCGCCGAGGCCGACAAGAACACCATCGCGGACACCGCCCGCGACATGGGGCTCATCGCCGGCCAGAAGCCGGTGCTGAACCGCTCGAAGAAGGCCATCGCCAACTTCAAGCTGAAGCCGAACCAGATCACCGGCTGCCACGTCACCCTGCGCGGCGAGAACATGTGGCACTTCTTCATGCGCCTGCTCGCCGTGGCGCTGCCGTCCATCCGCGACTTCCGCGGGGTGGCGAACAAGCTCGATGGCCAGGGCAACTACACCATCGGCATCACGGACTTCACCATTTTCCCC
>JBAXWQ010000218.1:0-5646 GCA_037128315.1 Opitutia bacterium
AAGTCGGTTGCAACTTGGGGCGAAGCGGTGCTCCCTGTTGCCTGTAGCTGCGCGACCAACGATGATCTCCACCCAGCGTCACCTAGAGTTTGCCACAGGCTACCTGGAACTCGGCATGGTGACGGCCGCCGCTGAAGAACTGGAGGCCATCGTCGGGTCGGACCGACTTTCCGACGAGGTCATGGGGGTGCGGGCGAATCTCCACCTCGAGGCGAAGCAGTGGGACTTGCTGCTGGCGGTCGCCCGGGAACTCACGCGGCGGTGTCCGGCGAATGAGCAAGGCTGGGTGCACGCGGCTTACGCGCTGCGGGAACTGGGCCGCATCGCAGAGGCGAAGGCAGTCCTGCTGGAGGCCGCGCCCCTGCATGGCCGGCGGTGCGCCGTTCTCCACTACAATCTGGCCTGCTATTACTGCCTACTGGGCGAGTTCACCGAGGCCAAGCGCGAGCTTTCGCTGGCTTGCCAGATGAACGCGGAGTGGCGGCAGGCCGCCCTGGACGACGATGACCTGAAGGCGATGTGGACGGAAATCGCCGCCATGGGGTAGGGTGCAACTACCACGGGTCTGGTCGCTGCGCATCCGGGGATGTCGGGACGAGGTTTTCTCCCTTCTCTCCCCGTCCCCGTTGCCTATTCTGCGACCTTGATGACAAGGATGACCCCCTAGGCGACGGAACAGAATGACGACGGCCCGACGAACTTTCGATTGCTGGCGCTATGTCGGCCTGATGATGGTCGCCGCTGCGTCCGTCTGGGCTGGCAGCCCAGCGGGGCAGGTTCCGGGAACGACCGGCGAGGACCAGGTGGTCGTGATGCGACCCTTCGAGGTGCAGATCGCGGTGCTCGGGTCGATCGGCGTGAGGTTCACGCTCAACGGTGATGACGCCGACGATCTGGCGGCGCAGATCGTCTGGGCGAGCCTCACGGATGTGCCGGCGGGGGGCCCGGGCGCCCGGGCCGGCTTGAAGGCCGGGGACGAGCTGATTCGTCTGAACGACCGCCTGATCCGCGGGTTGACGATCCCGCAGTTGGCCGGATTGATTCGGCGGAATCGCGAGCGGGGCAATCTTGTCTGGACGGTGCGCCGCGGCGTGCTGGGGGTCACCTTCACAACGGTTTTCAATGGCAAACCGGAAAGCGAGGCCCGCTCGCTGTCGAGGCCGACGGCTTCTCCGCGGCTGCTTCAGGGCAGGACCCATCTGGAGTGCGCCACCGGGGTGGCACCGTCCGCACTCCCGCCGCTGCCGCTTGCCGCGCCCCAGGTCGAGTTGATGGAGCCGTTCAGTGTGCGGGAGACCTGGACGGAGGCGATCGCGGTCCGGTTCATGCTCAGCGGGAAAAACCTGACCAGCACGCTCGACGATCCCATGCTGGAGGCGAACATCGCCTCCGTGCAGGGGACCGGGGCTGGCACCCGCCAAGGCCTGCAAACGGGCGATGTCCTCGTCCGGTTGAACGGCACGGCGCTGCAGGGTCTGACGATCCGCCAACTCGGTGCCCTGGTCGCGGGGATGCGGAAAAAAGGGGACCTCGTTTGGGAGGTCCGCCGGGGCCTCACCTTTTTCTCCCGACGTTATAATGGCAAGTGGACCAAGCCCCTGCCGCTGCCGGCGGGCAGCTAGTGCCTAGGGACCATAGGTGATGGTCCGTGTCCCGGCGATGCCGCTGACGGTGATCGCCTCACCTTGGGTGTAGTTGTCCGGATAGTTTTCATTGGCCACGAGATTCAGCGTCTTCACGTAGCTCAACGAGCCCACGAGGCTGCCGATGGCCACGGTCGTGTCGCCGCTTTCCAAGTAGTATTGGTCGGCGGCGGACGAGAGCTGGCGGGCGTTGTTGAAGACCGCCCGGTCCTGCGACGTCTGGCGGATCCTCTGAAAAGCGGGCAGCGCGAGGGAGGAGAGGAGGCCGATGATCACGCAGACAATCATGATTTCAACGATGGTGAAACCGGAGGGAGGGAGGTTGGTGCGCGGCATGGGTCCAGCCGTCCAGCACCAGTCGCCGGGCGTGCCACAGATATCGGCTCAATTTGTCCGAACCGGACAAGTAAAACAGCTGAGGAGGGATTCTACCGCCGTTGGGAAATTGCCGGCCCCCCGGGAGGGGATGGCCGCTGAAGCGCTCCTATCACTGGGGAGGGAAGCCCCTGCGGTTGAACTCCTGCCGACAAGCGCCGGCTTATCGGGTGGGGTGGGCTGTGGGCGGTCTGCCTGCTCGGTGCGAGTCCTGCTCCTGAGACCAGAGGGTGTGGCGAAATTGCTTGTCACCCTCTCGGCGCAAAGCCTAATACCCGCCACTCGTCTCCACAGGATAAGTGTCTCTTTTGCCGAGCTAGCTCAGTTGGTAGAGCAACGCTTTCGTAAAGCGTGGGTCATCGGTTCAAATCCGATGCTCGGCTCCATTTCCAAGGTGCTTCACCGGTTCAACCGGTGAAGCATCTTTTGTTTGGTGGCCCCCCGCTGATGGTCCGCGAGGTGTGGCGCGCGTGGCCCAGGTGGCAGGCTAAGCTGGGTTCAATTATCCGCGATTCGCTCGTCGGACAGTCCGTTCTGAAGCTTGCGCTGGAGGCGCAAGGCCTCGATGTCAGCGCGCAGTTGCTGGGCAAAGAGTTCGAGTCGCCGGCCGACATTCAGCGTTTCCAGGAGTTTTTGTTTCAGGGCGCTGTTTTCACAGAGGCTGAAGGCCGCCAGGTCGATGAAAACCTCCGGGTCCTCCACCGTGCGGAGAAACTCAGCCATTTCGGCTGAAACGGGCGCGCCGAACTTTTGTTTCAGTCCGATCAGCCGGGTGAGTTCCCTTTGGAGCCGGAGGTTCTCGGCCGCATCGGTGACGGGCTCGCTTGCCAGCGCACGGATGCGGACGCGGCGATAGGGTTGGTCATCCAGAATGGCCAGAAACTCGACGCGGCAGAGTCCCTGCAGGAGTAGGTTGGAGGTGCCATTCTCGTTTTTTTGACAGGCGCGGACGATGCCGATGCTGGCGACGTGGTGGGGCGGCTCGAACTGGTCGCCGTCGTTAGCTAGCTTGGGATTGAGGCCGCTGACGGCGAAGAGACGGTTGCCGGCGAGCACGTCTTGCACCATTTGCCGGTAGCGCGGCTCAAAGATGCGGAGTGGGAGCAGCGCCTGAGGAAATAAAGCCACATTGGGCAGGGTCATGACCGGCACTTCGTCCGGCAGGATAATTTCCATCTCCATGGCGTGACCGTACGAGGTTGCCCGTCTTATTCAACTTGGGATGGGATGGCGAAGTGCGGGGACATACTACGGTCAAGGATATGGAGGGTGGTGCCCTTCGTGCCGGCTGTGGGATGGCCCTCCTGGTAGGTTTGTGCCATCACTGTCACACTAGTGCTGCCTAGACAGGAAAATGTGCGCCATTATGGCGTTAAGTTGGGACATGTGCATTAAATCTGAGATGATGGATATCTTTTAAATAACTGTATAATAGCTATATACGACTATTCCTAAACGGAGGCATGCCCATTGCTATGCGGGCTGTCTCTATGAGTAAGATTTTAGGCATCGATCTAGGCACCACCAACTCCTGCATGTCCGTCATGGAAGGCGGTGAGCCGGTGGTAATTCCCAATGCTGAAGGTGCACGCACCACGCCTTCTGTTGTCGCCTTCACCAAGTCTGGTGAACGTCTCGTTGGACAAGCGGCCAAGCGCCAAGCCGTCACCAATCCGAGCAACACGGTTTTTTCGGCCAAGCGTCTGATCGGTCGCAAATTCTCCGAGGTTAGTGCGGAGGCCAAGAACATGCCGTTCAAGGTAGTTGAGGGCAAGAATGGCGATGCCTACATCGAGGTAAGGTCCGGAGACAAGACGGAGCAGTTCGCGCCTCAGCAAATCGCCGCGTTTGTGCTCGGCAAGCTGAAGGCCGACGCTGAGGCGTTTCTGGGTGAAAAGGTCACGCAGGCCGTCATCACCGTGCCCGCCTACTTCAACGACTCGCAGCGCCAGGCCACCAAGGACGCCGGCAAGATCGCCGGCCTGGATGTCCTCCGCATCATCAACGAGCCGACGGCTGCGTCACTCGCCTACGGTCTCGACAAAAAGAAGGACGAAAAGATTGCGGTCTTCGATTTAGGTGGTGGCACGTTCGATGTGTCCGTGCTTGAAATCGGTGACGGTGTCTTCGAGGTGAAGGCCACCAACGGCGACACCCACCTCGGCGGCGACAACTGGGACGATGCGCTCATCGGCTGGCTGGTCGATACGTTCAAGAAAGACAACGGCATCGATCTGCGCAAAGACCCGATGGCGCTCCAGCGGTTGAAAGAGGAAGCCGAAAAGGCCAAGATCGCGCTCTCGTCCACCCAGTCGGTCGACATCAACCTGCCGTTCATCACGGCTGACGCGTCCGGCCCCAAGCACCTCAACGTGCAGCTGAGCCGCGCCAAGATGGAGCAGATCTGCGAACCGCTGTTTGAGCGCTGTCTGCAGCCTTTCCGCAGTTGTCTCAAGGACTCCGATCTCACATCTGCGCAGATTGACGAACTGGTGCTGGTGGGCGGCATGACCCGCATGCCCAAAGTCGTCGACATTGCCAAAACACTCGGTGGAAAACCGCCGCATCAGGGGGTGAACCCCGATGAGGTCGTGGCGGTGGGTGCCGCCATCCAGGGGGGCGTGCTCAAGGGCGATGTGCGTGATGTACTGCTCCTCGACGTGACCCCTTTGACCCTGGGCATCATGACGGCCGGTGATGTGTCGACGGCGATGATTCCGCGCAACACGACGATTCCGTCGAAGAAAACCCAGGTGTTTTCAACCTACAGCGACAATCAGCCGGGCGTTGAAATCGTGGTCCTGCAGGGCGAGAGATCCATGGCCAAGGACAACAAGACGCTCGGGACGTTCAAGCTAGACGGCATCCCGCCCGCCCCGCGCGGTGCGCCTCAAATCGAGGTGACCTTTGATATTGATGCGAATGGCATTCTCCACGTTTCGGCCAAGGACCTGGGAACGGGCAAAGACCAGAAGATTACGATCCAGGGTTCCTCCGGCCTCTCCAAAGATGAGGTCGAGAAAATGACCAAGGATGCCGAGCTTCACGCGGAGGAAGACAAGAAGCGGAAGGAGGCGGTCGAAACCAAAAACCAGCTTGATAGCGCCGTCTACCAGATCGAAAAGACGCTGAAGGAGGCGGGGGATAAGATCCCAGCTGACAAGAAGACGACGATCGAAGCGGCGATTGCGGATGCGAAGAAGGACCTGGAGAGCAACGATGGCGCCCGCATGAAGGCCGCCTTGGAAAAACTCACGGTCCTCGGGGGCGAACTCTACGCTGAAGCGCAGAAGTCCGCCCAAGCAGCCGGCACGGCTACCGCCGACGGGGCGACAGAGCCTGCGCCTGAAAAGAAGTCCGAAAAAAAGGCCGATGTGGTCGACGCTGACTTCGAGGTCATCGACGAAGACAAAGGCAAAAAATAACTTTCAAGCTTGGCACGCCGGCGGCGGGTTACGCCGCGGGCGTGTTTTGCTGAAAAATCCATAAACTCCACCCTTCAACCCAAACCCACATATATGGCTAACATTAAGATCAAACCTATCGGTGATCGTGTTCTCGTTGAGCACATCGAAGAAAAAGAGCAGGTCCGCGGAGGCATCATCATCCCGGACAGCGCCAAAGAAAA
>JBAXWQ010000219.1:0-5634 GCA_037128315.1 Opitutia bacterium
GCACCAGATAGACCGGGGTCCGCTGGGTCGCCAGCAGTTGAGTCACGCGTTCCGGCAGAGGCGTCTCCGAATACTCGAAAGCCAGCGGCACGGGCCGGCGGTCGCTCCGGACCGTCACGCTCGGGGCGCCGGTCATGCGCGTGAGTTCCCGTTCGAAAAAATCCGTCGAGCCCAGCGTGGCGGACATGAGCAGGAAGCGGGACTGGGGCAGCGTGAGCAGTGGAACCTGCCATGCATACCCACGCTCGTTGTCCGCATAGTAGTGGAATTCATCCATGATGACCGCCCGGACCTCGGCGTGCTCGCCGCGGGTGAGGGCGATGTTGGCGAGGATTTCCGCGGTGCAGCAAAGCACGGGGGCCCGCGGATTGACGGAGGCGTCACCGGTCATCATGCCGACATTCTCCGGGCCGAAGTCGCGGCAGAGGCTGAGGAATTTCTCGTTCACAAGCGCCTTGATCGGGCAGGTGTAGACGGAGCGCTGGCCGGCGCAGAGGGCCTTGAAGTGCAGGGCCGCGGCGACGAGTGATTTCCCGGAGCCGGTCGGAGTGTTCAGGATGACATTGCGGTCGGCAAACAGCTCGAGAATGGCCTCCTCCTGCTCCGGATAGAGCGTCAAGCCGCGCGCCGCCATTGCCTTCAGGAAGGCGTCGAGCACCGTATCGGGATGGGGTGATCCCGTCAGCGGCGCCAGCGGGGGAGGCGAGGACGGCAACGACATTCAGCCCCACAACGAGGCTTCCGCCCGGCCGTGACAAGCCAGGATCGATGCTCGGCCTGTCCTGTTTCCGCCCTTTGCATTGCCGAGGCTTTGTGCTGGGCTGAAGCGTATGAATCGCTCCCTGAGACTTCATCTCCCCCTGGCTGGTATCTGGTTGGGGCTGACCTCGGCCCCCGCGGCTACCCTCGCGCCGGAGGAGCAAAAAATTATCGCCTACATTGACGCCCACGCCGCGGGTTTTGCGCCGGAATTGGCCAGGCTGGTGGAGATTGACAGCCCGACCGAGAATCTCTCGGGGGTGCGGCAGATGGGGGAGTATTTTGTCCGCGAATTCGCCCCGCTGGGTTTTGAGGCGCACTTCGTCCCACTGCCCGCCGCCACCAAGCGGGCCGGGCACTTCGTGGCCACTCGCACCGGCCTCCACGGCAAGCGGCTGCTGCTCATCGGGCATCTCGATACCGTGCTGCCAGGCGGAAAATTCAACCGAGAGGGGGATCGGGCCATCGGGTCGGGCGCCGGTGACATGAAGGGCGGCGACTTGGTGCTGCTGCAGGCGCTGCGGGCGCTGCACAGTGTGGGGGCGCTGGACGGAACCACCCTCAATGTGATCATGACGGGCGATGAGGAAGATCCAGGCGAACCGATGGACATCAGCCGCCGTGATCTGCGCGAAGCGGCGGCCCGGAGTGACCTGGCCCTGGGCTTTGAAAATGCCATTGGCACCACCGCCACGGTAGCCCGGCGGGGCATCGTGAGCTGGAGTCTCGAGGTCCAGGGCGCCACCGGGCATTCCTCCGGCATTTTTTCGGCGGCCGCGGGCGGTGGTGCGGTCTATGAGGCCGCCCGGATCCTCATGGCATTTTATGAGCAGCTGCGGTCGATGGATGGCATCACCTGCAACCCGGCTTTGCTTACCGGGGGCACCGAGGCCGATATTGTTACAACCAAGGCCACGGCTTTCGGCAAAACCAATATCATCGCCCAGCGTACCTTGGTGAAAGGGGACCTCCGTTACCTGAGTGCCGAACAGCTGACCGAGGCAAAAGCTCGCATGCAGGCGATTGTGTCGAAAGGACTGCCGCGCACCTCCGCGATCCTGACCTTCGAAAATGACGGTTATCCCGCAATGGCCCCGGCTCCGGGTAATTATGCCCTGCTGGCGCAGCTGGATCAGGTTAGCCGCGATCTCGGCTTTGGCGAGGTGAAGCCGTTTGATCCGAAGGGGCGTGGGGCCGGGGACATCTCGATTGTCGCGCCCCCGTTGCCGGGTTTGGACGGTCTGGGCCTGCGCGGCGAAGGGGCCCACACTCCCCACGAATATGCCGATCTGGCCAGCGCCCCGGAGCTTACCAAACGCACCGCACTGCTGATTTATCGCCTGACCCGATAAATCCGCCGGTCAGGGGATTTGACGGCAGGTGTAATGCCGATACTTTGCTTTCGCCTTAGGAAAATATGGAACATTCCGGAAGTTTAGCTTTCAGCAATCTTCACCCATGAAAATCACTGCCTTAATCCCAGTTGCTCTCCTGGCTGCTGCTATGACCGGTCCACTGGCGCGCGCCCAGGTATTCTCGACCCCGGCGGCGCCCGCGGCACCGACGGTCATCAATGGCGTCGTTTATGCGCAGACCCTGCCGACACCGACTGCGCTGATGAAGGATGCCGAAGCAGAAGGTCTGACCATTGTGCGAATGGAGCAAAGCCCGGAAAAGATCGTGGTGGTCTATCAATATCCCAATGGCGCCACGCGCGCCTTTGCCTACACCACCAGTGTCGCCACCACGACCCAGTTGGCAGAGCGCCCGGCACCTCCCGCCATGCCTATTTCATCGGCGACCTATTCGGTTGTGCCGGCCCCGGCGCCCACCACTACGGTCGTGTATACTGAACCCGCCCGGGTCTATTATACACCCAACTATGTGGGGTACTATGATCCTTGGTACCCTTGGGCACCCCTGGCCGTCGGCGTTGGCCTGGGCCTGAGTTGGAACTCCGGTTACCACGGTTACTATGGCGGTTACTATGGCGGGCATGGTCGTCATTATGGTGGTCACGGCCGACATTAAGCTGTCACAGGGAGAACCGAAAGCATCAGAGCAGGGCGCGCCTAGGTCGCGCCCTTTTTTATTTCGGGCCACAGGGAATCCCAGACTTGTCACGACAGGGCAGGATCGTATTCATCGCTGCTCCATGACCCTATCCGCCAAGCATCATTTTTCCATTATCGCCGGCCTGATGGCCAGTGCCCTCCTGACCCTGGCGCTGCCCGGCTGCAAAAAAGCCGACAAGGCTAGTCCGGCTCCCAAGTCGAGTGTGGCTGGGCTGGAGTCGGTCGAACAGCGGGTCAGCTATGGGATCGGCTACAACATGGGTAGCGGCATTGCGCGGCAGGGCGGATTTACGCCCGACCAGGCGGCCATCAAGCTGGGAATAGAGGACGGTCTGGCCGGGGCCAAGACGCGATGCAATGAAGCCGACATCGAGGCGGCGTTTGCCACCATGCAGCAGCGGATGGCCGCCGCAGTCGCGGAGTCGTCCACCAAGCAGCTCGCGGTTGCCGCCGCTTTCCTGGAGAAAAACAAATCCCGTACCGGGGTGACCGTGACTGCTTCCGGCCTCCAATATGAAGTGCTGAAACACGGCACTGGGCCGAAAGCGAAGGCCACCGACACGGTCGTCGTGCGCTACCACGGGACTTTGGTGGACGGCACCGTGTTCGACAGTTCGGTGGAACGCGGAGACACTGCCGAATTTGCCGTGACCGGGGTGATCCAAGGTTGGGTTGAGGCACTGCAACTGATGGCCGCCGGGGACAAATTCAAACTCTATATCCCGCCGGCGCTCGGCTATGGCCCGCGAGCCACCGGTAAGATTCCAGCGAACTCGGCCCTGATTTTCGAAGTCGAGCTGGTGCAGATCAAGTAAACGCATCCTGCGGCATCACGCTCGACGCCATTCCTGCGGTCGAGCCAACTGATGCGGATTAAGTCGTCCGGTCAGCGGGCACAATAAATCGCCCCAACTGCGCCCGAAGATCGGCGGGAATCGCCTGGGATAAGTTGAGTACAACCCAGCGGAAGAGTTGGCGGACTTCGGCGTGCCGGCCGGTGGACAAACTGAGGCCAGGGGCGGAGTCGGCGTTTTTGCCCGTGCGATTCTGGGGCTGGAGGGAATAGATCTCCAGATCCTTGGCCCCGGGTAGCCCTTTCACGCAGAAATCCCCCAAGAGAAGTTCAAAGCCGGCCAGCTCGTGCCGTACGGTGTCACGCCAGGCCGTGAGGATATATTGCGGCCCCGACTGATATTGTTCGCCCACAAAGCCCTTGGGGGTCCGCAGGCCCCGTGGCCGCGAGACCACGGTGAAATTCGCCCCGATGCCGACTGCTTCGATTAATTGGTGATATGCGGCTTTGCTGTGCGCGTTGGTCAGCTGCAGAGACAGGCCGCAAAGGGCATGCGTGCGCAAACTGCGAAAGTGGGCCACCGTACAGGGAATCTCCAATTCCCGCCCCTCGACCGTCAGAACCAGGGTCGTCTCCTCGCCGCGGACGGCGATCGCCGCGGGTGGCAGCCGCAGGCTGAGGCCATCGAGCGAAAGATTGATCAGGCGCCCGCTCCAGTGGCAACCGGCACCCGGGGCGGCCTGGCGGACCGCGCCGATGGTATCGCGCCCGATGAGATGGACGTTGCACTTCAGGGGGAAGTCCGCGCCCACGCTGTGGCGTGGAGCATTGCGGTGGTCACGTAATCTGGATCCGATCCGGTAATTCAGCAGTCGGCGGAAGAAAAGCACCCGGTTGATCTAGCGGGATTGTCCCATGATTCAAGCCTCCGTCATCGCCCGGACGTCACAAAAGCGTCAAACCAAGGCCCGACGCCCTGCGGAAAGATTGACGGCTGGCGACAGAATCGTGTCACTCGGTCCCGCAACGATTGCGCCTCCTCCCCATGACTTGGAAAGACGGATTGATCTATCTCGGCTACCTGGCCCTTTTCTTTTGCAGCATCAGTGTGCTGCTCTGGCAGCACCAGCAGCGGCGCAAGCACCGCCTGCCGTTTGCCGATAACCAGAAGCTGCTCCGGGGCCCCGGGGAGACGCAGCTCCGGCTGGTCCGGCAGTTCGATGAGGATGGATTCATGTGGATGATCCTGGCGGCGATTATTCCGGCCACAATTGCCCTCGGCCTGCTGCTGCTTACCGCCCAGTTGCCGCCGGAACTTCAAGTGGCCGGCGCCGCGGTGTCGCTGGGCGCGTTTGCCCTCGCGTTCCACTTTGCCTCCCGGTGGTTCACCGCCAAGGCACAGGAAAGCGGCAACCGCTACCTCGGTTATTTTGGCGAACGGATTGTGGCGGAACATTTGGAGCCCATCAAATCCCAGGGTTGGCGGATTTTTCACGATATCCCGGCATCGGTGCGGGGGGAGGATTTCAACATTGATCACATTGCCGTGTGCCCGGCCGGCATCTTCGTGCTCGAGACCAAAACCCGCCGGAAGGGCGTGGCCCGGCCGGGCTTTTATCCCCGAACCGGGCGGACCGAGAGCGCCGCCCTGACCCGCGCGGCCGGAACCGTACCCGAGCGCAAAGCCGAAATCCCCGGCAGCCGCGACATTCAAGACCGCGCCGAGTCGCAAATCGAGCTGGTCGGCCCGTTCCGCTATCCGGGCGTGCGATCGGACTCCGACATGTTCACCCTCGGCTATGGCTTCAAGCCGTGGCTCGGGGCCAAATCGATCGCCGACGGGACCTCGATCCGTGACTATGTGAAAGAGACCGCCAGCGAATACGGCATCGACCGGCACATCCGCTACCGCCGCAAGATCGTCGGCGCTGCCTGGGATTCGTCCGCCGCGCGGTGGACCGTCGATGTGGTGCGCGGAGAGGATGGCGCCGGCGAGCAGGTCAGCTG
>JBAXWQ010000022.1:0-19933 GCA_037128315.1 Opitutia bacterium
GGTGAAGCCGCCGAGGACCCCCGTGCCCAGCAGCAGGCTGAGCTCGCGCTCGTGGCGGAACTCCCGGGCGTAGGTCAGGCCGAAGAGCAGACCCAGCAGGAAGCTGCCCCCCACGTTGATGGCGAAGGTGCCCCAGGGGAAGTGCTGGGACCAGCGGCCCAGGGTCAGGCCCGCCAGGTAGCGGAGCACCGCCCCGCTGCCTCCGCCGATGAACACCAGCCAGATCCGCATCCTTCCTCCGTGGCGTCCAGGTCATCGTAGCTTGACCCCGCCCCGGGGCAGGGCAAGGATCAGGGACCCGGAGGCTCGCATGCACCGCAGGCACCTGCTTCTTCCTGCCGTCCTCATCCCGGGGGCGCTGCTCTGCGCCGCCGAGGCCCCCGCCGCCTGGACCCCGGAGCTCATGATGCAGGTGAAGCGGATCCCGGAGGTCCGTCCGGCCCCGGACGGGAGGCGGGTGGCCTTCACCGTCTCCGAGGCGGTGATGACCCCCGAGAAGAGCGAGTACCTCACCCAGGTCCACCTGGCGGAGGGGGGCGCCAGCCGCCCCCTCACCTTCGGGGAGAAGTCCGCCACCAGCCCTCGCTGGTCCCCGGACGGGACGCGCCTCGCCTTCCTGTCGGCCCGGGCCGGCAAGGCCCAGCTCTGGCTGCTGCGCCTGGACGGCGGGGAGGCGGAGCCCCTCACGGACGGGAAGGCCGCCGTCGAGGCCTTCGCCTGGGCCCCGGACGGCCAGCGCCTCGCCTTCACCCTGGTCCCCCCCCGGACCGAGGCCGAGGAGAAGGCCGAGAAGGGCAAGGACGACGCGAAGTGGGTGGACGAGAACCCCCGGAACGCCCGCCCCTGGATCCTGCCGCTGGCGAAGGGCGCCGACGGGAAGCGGCAGCCCAAGGCCCTGGAGGCCCCCGCTGGCCACGTGGAGGACTTCGGCTGGTCCCCCGACGGCACGCGGCTGGCCCTCTGCGTCCAGCAGAGCCCCAAGGCCGACCACTGGCCCAGCCGCCGGATCGTGGTGGTGGATGCGGTGGGCGGCAAGGCCCTGGGCGCCCCCTTCGAGGGCGGCCAGGGGGGGCGCCTGGCCTTCTCCCCGGACGGGAAGTGGCTGGCCTACTCCCGGGACGAGCGGGGGCCGCGGTGGGCCGGGTTCAGGCGCTACTGGCTGCAGCCCACGGCGGGAGGCCCGCCGCAGCCCCTGCCCCTCACTCCCGACGGCCAGCCCGAGGTGGTGGGCTGGTCGGCGGACAGCCGCCGCCTCTTCCTCTGGGAGCCCCGGCGGACCCGCAACGCCCTCCTGGGGGTGGACATCACGGACGGCCGGCAGGTGCCCTTCGAGCCTGGGGCGGGTCTCGCGGCAGGGTTCACCCTGGACCCTGGAGGGAACCACGTCGGGTTCACCTTCCAGGCCCCGGACCGCCCGGTGGAAGCCTTCACCGCCAGCACCGCGTCCTTCCAGCCGGTGCAGGTGAGCGCCGCCAACGCCGCCCTCCCGGCCCCACCCCTGGGGCGCACGGAGGTGCTGCGGTGGAAGGGCGCCGGGGGCCTGGAGGTCGAGGGCCTGCTGACCCTCCCGCCCGGGTACGGCAAAGGCCACCGGATCCCCCTGATCCTCAACATCCACGGCGGCCCCACGGGGGTCTTCACCGAGGGCTTCACCGCCGGCGCCGGGATCTACCCCCTCGCGGCCTTCGCCGCCAAGGGCATCGCCGTCCTGCGGCCCAACCCCCGGGGCTCCTCGGGGTACGGCCAGCCCTTCCGCTTCGCCAACGAGGGCGACTGGGGCGGCAAGGACTTCGACGACCTGATGGCCGGCGTGGACGCGGTCATCGGGATGGGCATCGCGGACCCGGACCGCCTCGGGGTGATGGGCTGGAGCTACGGCGGCTACATGACCAGCTGGATCCTCACCCGCACCCCCCGCTTCAAGGCCGCCAGCGTCGGGGCCGGGGTCACCAACCTGATGAGCTTCAACGGCGTCACCGACATCCCGGGCTTCGTCCCCGACTACTTCGGCGGCCAGAGCTGGGAGAAGCCCGAGGCCTACCGGGACCACAGCGCCATGTTCCAGGTGAAGGGGGTCCGGACCCCCACCCTCATCCAGCACTGCGAAGGGGATCTGCGGGTGCCCATCAGCCAGGGCTACGAGTTCTACAACGCCCTGAAGCAGCAGGGGGTGCCGGTGCGGATGCTGGCCCTCCCGCGGCAGGCCCACGGCCCCACCGAGCCCAAGGCCCTGCTGAAGGTGATGCAGACCAACCTGGACTGGTTCGTGGAGAAGCTCCTCCCCTGACGGACCGGCCCGGGTCCGGGGGAAACGCGCCTCAGACCCTCGCCGCCAGGGCCGTCACCAGGGCCTCCGTGAGCTGGTCCAGGGTGTAGGGCTTCGCCAGGAAGACCCCCTCGAACCCGGCCGGGATCTCCTGGGCGGTGTAGCCGCTGCAGAGCACCACCGGCAGGCCGGGGTGGTCCTCCCTGAGGAGCCCCAGGGTCTGGCGGCCGTCCAGGCGGGGCATCATGAGGTCCAGGAGGACGACGGAGAAGGACCCCGCGGCGGCCAGTTCCACGGCCTCCAGGCCGTCCCGGGCCGGCACAACCTCGCAGCCCATCCCCTCCAGGAGCCGCCGGGTGGCGTCCCGGATGTGCTCCTCGTCGTCCACCAGCAGCACCCGCAGGCCCGGAGGGAGGGCGGCCCCGGCACCCAGAGGGCGCATGCCGGGGCCGGCGGGAGCGGCGGATCCCGGGAAGTAGACCCGGAAGGTGGTGCCCCCGCCGGGGGTGCTGTCCATCCTGAACCCTCCCCGGTGGGCGCGGAGGATGCCCAGGAGCGCGGAGAGCCCCAGGCCCCGCCCCGTCTCCTTGGTGGAGAAGAAGGGCTCGAAGATCCTGCCCTGGACCTCCGGGGCGATGCCGCAGCCGGTGTCGCTCACCTCGAGGAAGACGAAGGTCCCCGGTCCGGGCGGGTCCTCCCCCCGCAGGGCCGACGCTGCGGCGGCGTCCAGCACCTCCGCCCCGGTGGCCACCCGGATCCGGCCCGCCTGCTCGCCGATGGCGTCCGAGGCGTTGGTGACCAGGTTGAGGAGCACCTGCTGCAGCTGCGAAGCGTCCCCCACCACCGCCGGCAGCCCCTCGGGCAGATCCAGCTCCAGCTGGACCTTCTTGGACAGGGAGGAGGCCAGGAGCTTGGTCATCTCCCCCGCCATGGCGCTGAGGTCCGTAGGGCCCACCACGAACCGACCCTTGCCCGAGTAGGCCAGCAAGGCCAAGAGCATCTTCCTCGCCAAGATGAGCCATGAGCTGCGCACGCCGCTCAATGCCATCATCGGTTACAGTGAAATCCTGAAGGAGGACGCCGTCGACGATGGCGACACCCGCACGGCCAGCGACCTGGACAAGATCCTCAACGCCGCCCGCCACCTGCTGGGTCTCATCAACGATGTGCTGGACATCTCCAAGATTGAAGCCGGCAAAATGGAGCTCTTCCTCGAGACCTTTGAACTCGAGAAGATCATCTCCGATGTGGTGTCGACCGCCACTCCGCTGGTGTCCAAGAAGGGCAACACCCTGAAGATTGATTGCCCGCCGGACATCGGCACCATGCATGCCGATGCCACCAAGCTCCGGCAGATGCTCCTGAACCTGCTGAGCAACTCCAGCAAGTTTACCGAAGCGGGCACCATCACGATCAAGGCCGTCCGGGTGCCGAATGAAGCCGAGGGCATCATCGAGCTATCCATCATTGATACCGGCATCGGCATGAACCCGGAGCAACTCTCCCGGCTTTTCCAGGCCTTCAGCCAGGCGGACTCCTCCACCTCCAGCAAGTATGGCGGCACCGGGCTGGGTCTCGCGATCTCCAAGCAGTTCGCCCAAATGATGAAGGGCGACATCAGCGTTACCAGCACGCCGGGGGTGGGCTCCACGTTCAAAATCCGCCTGCCCGCCAATGTGCAGATCAAGCAGGCACCGGTCGTGCACAACACCACGCATAAACTCACCAAGTCCCCCTTCCCCACCAGCGCGAGCAAGCCGCGCATCCTGATGATCGATGATGACAGCGAGATCCGCCTGGTCATCGGGGAACTGCTCAGCCTCAGCGGCTATGATATCATCGAGGCCGCCTCCGGTGCGCAGGGTCTGGAACTCGCCGCCAAGCTAAAACCCGACCTCATCATCCTCGACATCATGATGCCCGGCATGGACGGCTGGACTGTGCTCAAGAAGCTCCAGGCCAATGCCAAGCTGGCCGAAATCCCCGTCGTGGTCCTCAGCGCCGTCAGCGACACCGAGATGGCGCTGTCCCAGGGCGCCGCCAGTGTCCTGCTCAAGCCCGTCGACTCCGCCCGCCTGACGGCGGAGATCGCCATGCAGCTCAACCCCCTGCCGCGCTGCTATGTGCTGCACGTCGATGACGATCCGGACGCCCGCGAGATCATCGCCCGCATGCTGGAGCGCGAAGACTGGGCCTATCACCCGGCGGCCAACGGCAATGCGGCCTTGCGGATCCTGAAAAAAGGCCGGCCGGTCGCCATCGTGCTCGACCTGAAGATGGTGGGCATGAACGGCTTTGAGTTCCTCGAGATTCTCGGGAAAAACCCGGCCTGGGCGACGATCCCGGTGGTGGTGGTCAGCTCCATGGATATCACCCAGGAAATGGGCGACTACCTGGCACCACGCACGATGGCCATATTGCAAAAAGGGCGTTTCGCCCGCGAAGATCTGGCCAATCTGTTGCGCCCGGCCATGCAAACCTGCGCACTTGCTGAAAAATAAAAATCACCTATCACTTCAACCTCACCCTGCCATGCCCAAGATACTCCTCGTCGAAGACAACGAAATGAATCGCGATATGCTGTCGCGCCGCCTTGAAAAGCGCGGCTATGCCCTGACCATCGCCATCGATGGCGGCCAGGGAGTGGCCCTGGCGCAGAGCACCTTGCCAGATCTCATCCTGATGGACATGAGCCTGCCCGTCCTGGACGGCTGGGAGGCCACCAAGCAACTCAAGGCCAACCCGGCCACCGCCGGCATCCCCGTCATTGCCCTCACGGCCCACGCCATGGATAGCGACCGGCAAAAGGCCATTGGCGCCGGGTGCGACGATTTTGACACCAAACCCGTCGAACTCGCACGCCTGCTCGGCAAGATCGAGGAATTGCTCAAGAAATTTCCGCCGAAGGCATGAGTAATTCCGGTTCCAGCCTACCTGGCAGCGGCACCAAGTCGCCGTTGTCGATTGCGCCCTTGCTGAAGGCGATCCGGTCACGGGACCTGGAGGCGCTTTCCCGCCTGCGGCACTCCCTGCGCACGCCCCTCAACCAGATCATCGGCTACAGCGAGATGCTGATGGAGTCGGCGGAGGAAAACAACGTTAGCAGCATCCTCGTCGACCTGAAGCGCATCCATACGTCGGGCGGCCAGCTGCTGGCCCTGATCAACGACGCGCTCGCCCCCTGGAAAATCGAGACGGGGAAAATCGATTTCCCCGGGATGCGGCGAGACATGCGCACGCCGCTCAACGCCGTGATCGGCTACGCCGAACTCTGCCTCGACGAAGCCAACGCCAACAACCACACGGAATTGGTCAAGGATCTCCAGAAAATCCTCCTCGCCGCGCAAAACCTCTATGCGCTCTTCGAGAGCCAGGACTACCCCGATCAAATGGACGCCAGCGGCCAGATCGGCGACATCAACAGTCTCGAGGCCACGGCCGCAGCGGCCAGCAAAGCGCCCGAGACGGCCCCGCACGATTTCGGCATCACGGCCGCCCCGGTGCCCACGGCCAAGCTGCTGGCGGTTGATGACGACGAGATGAATCGTGACATGCTGGTCCGGCGACTGACCAAGCTGGGTTACGAGGTCGGCGAGGCCAGCACCGGCCGCGAAGCGCTGGCGAAGCTGAAGGACGGCAACTTCGACCTCGTGCTGCTCGACATCCTCATGCCGGACCTCGATGGGTTCCAGACGCTGGAGTTCATGAAAGCCGACCCTCGCCTCCGGCACGTCCCGGCCATCATGCTGACCGCCCTCGACGACGTGGAGAGCACCGTGCGCTGCATCGAGGCGGGCGCGGAAGACTACGTCCCCAAGCCCTTCAATCCCACGATTCTTCGCGCCCGCATCACGGCATCGCTGGAGAAGAAGCGGCTGCGCGACCAGGAGCAGGCCTATCTGGCGCAGCTGCAGATTGAGCGGTCCAAGTCCGAGCGACTGCTCCTCAATGTCCTGCCCAAGGCCATCGCGGAACGCCTCAAGGCCGGCCAGCGGACCATCGTCGACAGCTTCATCGATTCCACCGTGCTCTTTGCGGACATCGTCGGTTTCACCCGCATCGCCTCCAAGCAGTCCCCGCACCGCACCGTGCAGCTGCTCAACGAGATTTTCTCCGGTTTCGACCGCATCGCGGAGCAACTTGACCTCGAAAAGATCAAGACCATCGGCGATGCCTACATGATGGTCAGCGGCGTGCCCGTCATGCGCAACGACCATGCCGAGGCCTGCGCCAACGCCGCGTTCGAGATGCTCGAGACGGTCCGGGTCTTCAACCGCCGCCATCAGCTCGATTGGAGCATCCGCATTGGCATGAACAGCGGCCCGGTGGTCGCCGGCATCATCGGCACCAAGAAATTCTCCTACGACCTGTGGGGCGACACGGTGAATATCGCCAGCCGCATGGAATCGCACGGCCAGGCCGGCAAGGTGCAGGTGTCGGAAATCACCATGAAGCTGCTCGGGGACAAATTCCTGTACGAGCCGCTCGGGCAGATCGACATCAAGCACTCCACGCGGGTGCCGGCCTACCTGCTCCGACAGAAAACGGACAAGAAATAGCCGCCGGCCTAGCCCCGGTCGCGGGTTACTTCGCCGTCCACTTGAAGACCAGCCCGGACAAGCCCGGCAGGGTCAGGCTCAGCGATTGTTCGTAGCCATCGGCCAGGGCCGTCGCGGACTGCTTGCCCCCGTGGTTGCCGAAGCCGGTGCCACCGTAATAGGTCGAATTGGTGTTCAGGATTTCCCGCCAGTAGCCGGCGTAAGGCACCCCGACCATGTAGCGCGTCCGGGTCATGGGCGTCAGATTGCAGACCACCAGGTAGGCGGACTTCTGCGCCTCGTCCAGGCGCAGGAAACTGATCACGCTGTGGTCGCCGTCCGTGCAGTTGACCCAGCGAAAGGCGGCCGGCCGGAAATCCGTGCCGCTGAGCACCGGGTCGCCGGTGTACAGCTTGTTCAGGTCGCGGACCAGATGGCGCAACCCCTCGTGCTCGGGCTCGCTCAGCAGGTGCCAGTCGAGGCTGGCATCATGGTTCCACTCCGCCCGCTGGCCGAATTCACAGCCCATGAAGAGCAGTTTCTTGCCGGGATACAGCCAGACATAGGCATAGAGGGTACGGAGATTAGCCGCCTTTTCCGGAATGCTGCCGGCCGCCATCTTGTTCAGCATCGAGGCCTTCAGGTGCACCACCTCGTCATGCGAGTAGACTGAGATGAAATTCTCCGAATACTGGTAGATCATGCCGAAAGTGAGCTTGTCGTGCGACCACTTGCGGTGGATGGGATCCTTTTGGAAATAGGCGAGGGTGTCGTGCATCATGCCCATGTTCCACTTGTAGTCGAAACCCAGGCCGCCGTCCTTGGTCGGCCGGCTCACCATGGCGAACGCGGTGGATTCCTCGGCGATGGTGATGGTGCCGGGATAATAGTGGTGGACCAGGTCGTTCACCTGCCGGAGAAAATTGATGGCCTCCAGATTTTCGCGGCCGCCGTATTGGTTGGGAATCCACTCCCCGGCCTTGCGCGAGTAATCCAGGTAGAGCATGGAGGCGACGGCATCGACCCGCAGGCCGTCAATGTGGTAGCGCTCCATCCACGACAGGGCGCTGGCGATCAGGAAACAACGCACCTCATGGCGGCCATAATTGAAGATCAGCGTCCCCCAGTCCATGTGCGCCCCCAGCCGCGGATCGGCGTGTTCGTAGAGGTGGGAACCGTCAAACTGCGCCAAGGCAAAGCTGTCGCGCGGAAAATGCGCCGGCACCCAGTCGATCAAAATGCCGATCCCGCGCTGGTGGAGGTGGTCGACGAAAAACTGGAAATCCTCCGGCGTCCCCCAGCGGTGGGTGGGTGCAAAAAAACCGGTGACCTGGTAGCCCCATGACCCGGTGAAGGGAAATTCGCTGACCGGCAGCACCTCGACATGCGTGAAGCCCATGTCGGCGACGTAGTCCGCCAGCAGCGGCGCCAGCTCGCGGTAATTATAGGGCCGGTTGGCCTCGGCCAGGTTCCGCTTCCAGGAGCCGAGGTGCACCTCGTAGATTGACATTGGCCGGTCAAGCTGGCCCGCCCCGGCGGCCCGCTTGGCCAGCCAACCGGCGTCCCCCCATTGATAACGGCTCGTGTCGCAGATGATCGCGGCGTTGTTCGGCGGGGCCTCGAAGTACGTGCCGTAAGGATCCGTCTTCATGCGCATGTGCCCCTGCTGATCCCAGATGGCAAACTTGTAGAGCTCGCCCTCGCGGACGTCCGGCACGAAAAGCTCCCAGACCCCGGAGCCGCCGAGCGGCCGCATGGGGTGGTACCGGGGATCCCAGCCGTTGAAATTCCCCACGAGCGAAACCCGCGACGCCGCCGGCGCCCACACCGCGAAAGCCACGCCGGGGACATCGCCCATCCGGCGCAGATGCGCCCCGAGCTTCTCGTAGATGCGGTGCTCATTGCCCTCGTTGAACAAGTAGAGGTCCTGCTCCGACAATGACGGCAAAAACGAGTAGGCGTTGTGGACCTGATGGATATCACCCCACGCCGTCTCGGACCGCAGTTGATACCGAAAAACGGATTTGCCCGGGATAAAGACTTCAAAAAATCCCTCCGGGGCCAGCTGCTCCATGACGTAGGCCGGCGCACCCGGGGCATCGAGCTCGACGACGGAGCATCTGACGGCGGAACGCATGAAAGCCCGGACCACGACACCGGCGACTTTCTCATGTGTCAGGGGATGCATGCCAAGCCAACCATGCGGGTTGGCCTGATGATTTCCGAGGAACGCGTTCAGCTCTTTGACGGGTATGATCACGGGCGAGAGCCTCACTGTGCCCAGTCACCCCGCCGCGTCTAGCCGAAACGTCATCTCTCGCTTCGCCCAGACCGGCCAGGCGGAACCCGCGGACCACCACCGCGGAACATTTGTCTCCCGGGCAGGTAGACAATCTCGCCATCTCCTGATCAAAAAAACCATTCCCAGCACGCGCCGGCACGAAACCCGGTCCCAAGTCACCTGCCAAATCTATTTGCGCCGCTCCCGTCCAGCCGCCACTTCAAGATGATGCGATTTGTCCGTCTCCGCCGTCGTCTGACCGCCCTCGGGTTACTCCTGACCCTGGGCGCCGGGCTGGGGCTTGCCCAGACCGGCCAGCCCGAGGTGACCGGCAGTAATTTCACCTTCCTGGATGCCACCAAGGAAACGGTCGTCACCGGCAATGCCCGTCTGACTTATGGTGAGATCCTCATCACGGCCGATGAAATTCGTTACAATGCCGCCACCAGCACCGCCGCGGCCCGCGGTCATTTCAACCTCACCTACGGCAAGCGCCGGATGGTCGCCGAGGAGGGCACCTTCAATCTGGCCACGAAAGGCATCCGCGTCCGCAATCTGCGCCTGGGCGAGTTCCCCGTCTATCTGTCCGGCGACACCGTGGATGGCACGCTCGACGAGATGGTGTTCAGCAACGCCAACGTCTTTTTCCGCGAGAGCGGCAGCTACACCCCCTCCCTGCGCGCGGAGCACCTGACCTACGTCAACGGCAAGATTGTCCGCGCGGAGGGCCTGAAGCTGGGCCTGCTGGGCGGGCACTTCCTCTCCTTTCCCCACTTCGAGCAGGCGCTCGACTCGACGTATATTTCCTACCTCAGCGCCAGCCTCGGGTACCGCGGCAATCTCGGTGCGTTGGCTGAAGTAGGCATGCACCTGCCCATCGCCGAGGGCGTCAAACTCGGCGCGGATGCCGGCTTTTACAGCGCCCGGGGCATCATGGTCGGCCCTTCCGGCCGGTATCATCAGGCCGGCAACGGCAATGCCGTGGACGGCTTCTTTCGCTCGGGCTACATCTACGATGTGGGGAGCAAACGGGGCAACGACATCCTCGGTGCGCCGGTGCCCCATAACCGCTCCTATCTGGAATGGCAGCACCGCCAGCAGGCGGGGGACTACTTCACCCTCAACGGCCAGTTCAACTACTGGAGCGACTCGGAAATCCTCCGCGATTTCCGGCACAAGGAGTTCGATCGGGTCCAGCAACCCGATTCATTCCTCGAGGCCGCCTATGCGCGCGACAATTACTCCCTCAGCGCCTTCGCCCGGTTTCATCCCAATTCCTTTCACCGTGTGCAGGAACGGCTGCCGGAATTGCGCTTTGACCTGCTCCCCACCGCCCTGCCGCTCGGCGTCTACGAGAGATTCACCGCGAGCGCAGCCGTCCTGCAGGCCGATAGCGATGGCACCGCGCCCAGCATCCGCACCAACCGTCTCGATGCCTATTATGGTTTGGAGCGGACCTTTTCCCCTGGCTCCTGGTTCACCTTCACGCCGGTCGCGGGCGGCCGGGTGACCCATTACACCGACGCCCGCGGGGCACGGAATGACTACACGCGCACCATCGGCGAAATCGGCTTTGATACCCACCTGCTCGCCAGCGGTGTTTTTGACTACAAGAACCCGGTCTGGGAGATCGACGGTCTGCGGCATCTGCTCCAGCCCACCCTCTCCTACCGCTATGCCCCGGCCGCCGGGGACGGCCGGGCTTATATCCCCCCCATCGACCAGCGCGTGTTCTCGACCTACCTGCAGCCCCTCTCCATTGGCGATTCCCGCAACCTGGACGATCTCACGGCGCTGAACACCCTGCGCCTCTCCATTGGCAACATCCTGCAGACCCGGGCGGCGAGTTATGGCTCGCGCAACCTGGCCTCGCTCAACTTTGCGGCCGATTACCGTGTCGACCCGGCCGCCGGGCAGCGGCCGCTCTCGGACATCTACACCGAATTCGCGCTGACACCCGCCCCGTGGGTGCGCTGGGAGATATTCCATCGCTTTGACCCGCACCAACCCAGCCAGCGCGAACTCAACACCGCCCTTCAGCTCATTGATCAGGACTGGTGGTCCGCGCGTCTCGCCACCCATTTTCTCAAAGGCAACTACCACGAATACTTCCTTGAATATCGTCAGCGCCTCAATGAGGTCTTTGATGTCACCGCCCTGTGGCGCTATGACGCCCGCAACCACCGGTTCGACGAGCAGAGTTACGGCGTCTGGCAGCGGCTCGGCCAGACCTGGGCCGTTAAATACGAGGTTTCCTTCTTCAACGGCCCACGGCGGGAAAGCTCCTTCTCCCTCAACGTCGAAGTCGAGTTGCTGAAGTTTTGATCCGGCAATCCCCTGCTTCGTGCCCTTGGTGGTTAACCGCCCGTCATGAACCCCAACATCGCCGCCAACCAGCAGCGCCTGTTTCTGGCCTTTCTCGGCGAACTGCGGCCGCATCTCCGGAGTGACAGTTCGCTGCCCCGGCGGATCAAGGAGATCTTCTCCCGCAACCGCGCCATCGGCTCGCGCGATCGCAAACTCTACCGCGAACTGGTCTATACGGCGCTGCGCTACCTGCCGTGGATTGAGCCCTTCCTGGACGAGTCCCCCGCGAGTGCCGCCAAAATCACCGCGTGGCTCGCCCCCGAACTGAAACCCACTTCGGTCTACCGTGCCGCACACTGTGGAGACTGGCCCCCCGTCCCTGCCACCCTCGCGGAAAAGGCGACCGTGCTCACGCGCCTTATCCCCGGTAGGGCGAATCCTCCGGATGAGCCGTCCAACGCACCCACGGCTCGTCGGGACGACTCGCCCTACCCGTTCGCTCCTCAAGCTCTCCTTCCATCTTGGTTTGCGGAACACTGTCCCGCCGCCTTCACCGCCCCGCACCTCGATGCCCTCAACAGCCGGGCCCAGGTCTGGGTCCGGCTCCAGTGCAGCGACCGCAACCTCGTGCTCGACGAGTTTCGCGCCCAACACTGGGACTTCACCACCGCCCCTGAATTTCCCGACGCCCTCGGGCTGCCCCCGAACGCCGAGGTGGCCAACTCCGACGCCTATCGGCGGGGTTTCGTGGAAATCCAGGACCTCGGCTCGCAGCTGGTCCTAGCCCTCGCGCCCATCCCGCCTGGGGGCCGTTGGCTCGATGCCTGCGCCGGGGCCGGCGGCAAGACCCTCCAACTTGCCCGGCTGCTCGGCCCCGCGGGCCACGTGGACGCCACCGACATTCGCGTGGAGATCCTCGACGAGCTCGCTGATCGCGCCAAGCGCGCCCGGCTCGAAAACATCACCATCGTCCAAAAGCCGGCGGAACCATACGACGGCGTGCTCGTGGACGCCCCCTGCTCGGGCTCCGGCACCTGGCGCCGCCAGCCGCACCTGAAATGGTACGTGAAGCCAGCGACCATCGGCGCCTTCGCGAAAACCCAGCGGGAAATCCTGATCGCCAACGCCCCGCGCGTGAAGCCCGGCGGCCTGCTGATCTACGCCACCTGCTCGCTCAGCTATCACGAGAACCGCGATGTCGTCGCCGCGTTCCTACTGGCGCACCCCCACTTCCAGCCCGTGCCTCCGGCCCAAACCTACGGCGCCGAATTCGACGGCCTCGGCGCGTCCTTGCTGCCGGGCACCCACAATACGGACGGTTTTTATGTCGCTTCGCTCCGCCGGACGTGATCTTCGCCCCACGACAGCGTAATTCGTTTGGCGGAGGACGAAATATCCCGCTGAAGCCCAAAAGACCGGTGACAATTTGGCGTTTTTCCGGTTGCACGCCGCCCGCCCGCCCCCTCGACTCGGCCCGTGGTTGCCGAAGCTGATTATCGCATCAAATTGCCCGTGTTTGAGGGCCCCCTTGACCTGCTCCTCTTCCTGATCCGGAAGAATGAGCTGGATATCTATGACATTCCCATCGCGAATGTCACCAAGCAGTACCTGGAGGTCATCTATGCGATGAAGGATTTGCAGATCGAGGTGGCCGGTGAGTTTTTCGTAATGGCCGCCACCCTCATGGAGATCAAGAGCCGGATGCTGCTGCCCAAGCACCAGCAGGCCATCGATCCCAATGCGGAGGAGGATGACCTCGACCCGCGCTGGGAGCTGGTCCACCAGCTGCTCCAATACAAGAAATTCAAGGAAGCGGCCGGCAACCTCGGCGAGATGTCGCTGGAGGCCCAGAACATGCTCAGCCGCCCGGCCTCGGCCTTTGCCCCGGCCTCGGAGCGCCCCCTGTCCCACGTCGACCGGATCGATCTCTGGAATTCCTTCAATCTCGTGCTCCGCCGCCTGGCCGAGAAGCTTGTCGTCGGCAACATCCACGCCGAGCAGGTGACGGTCTCGGATCAGATGGAATTCATCCTGGAGCGGCTGAAAACCACGAAGGTCTTCAATTTTTCCGAGCTGTTCGCCGAAAAAATCTCCCTCCGCCGCCTGGTGGCCACCTTCCTGGCCCTGCTGGAACTGACGCGCCTGGCCAGGCTCACCCTGGAGCAGACGGAGGCCTTCAGTGACATCCGTTGCACGGCCGTGGAGCCAAAAGCCCTTGAAATCGCGCCCGAGGCGAACACCGTCACTTTGCCCGATGAAGAAAGCCCCACGCCGCAAAACTAAATCCGCCCACCTGCTGGGCATTGGCCTGGACAACGCCGATGGCCACAAGCGCCTGACTTCCGCCGAGCAATTCACCATCGTCGGCGGCTCCGACGAGACCCACGGCCGCATGACCGAGACCGTCATCAAGACCTTCGAGGAGCTCAAGACCCGCGGCAAGCAGCTCAAGGCCGTCGAGCCGCAGGAACTGGCCGAGATCATCCAAAAATCGACGCCCCGCTAGCCACCTGGAGCGGCCTGTCCGCGCAACCCGCCGCCAAAGTAAACCCGGTTGACTAAATAACCCCTTCCGTCGACGCTGCTGGCGACCACTTGCATTTTCCGCTTCCCTCACTTATCTCCCACATCATGTCCGACAAGATCTCCAACCTCGATAGCACCTCATTCAAGTCCGCCATCGCCAGTGCCACGCCCACCCTGGTGGACTTCTGGGCCCCGTGGTGCGGACCCTGCAAGGCCATCGCGCCGATTCTGGATGAATTGTCGACCGAGTTGGCCGGCAAGCTGAATATCGCCAAGGTCAACGTAGACGACAACGGCGAGCTCGCCGCGGAATTTGGCGTCCGGGCCATCCCGACCATGCTGCTTTTCAAGGGTGGCCAGAAGATCGACCAGTACGTCGGCATGATGGACAAGGCTTCCCTCACCGCCAAACTCGCCGGCAAAATCTAAGTCCGTCCCGATCTACTTTCTCGCCGGAGCCGCGGGCTCCGGCTTTTTTATGAAGCCGTGATGGGCCCTGGCTCCTGCCTACCTGCCCGCCATCACTCCAGCGCTAAGTAACGCCCCGAACGCCGCGAGGTACTTAGCCGTCGCCCCGAGTAGTGCGATTTGCTCGCCCGGCTCCTGGGATCGCGCCAACGAGGTGGTGAGTTGGACGGCCCAGGGCGCAAGCAGGAGGGGCAGCAGCACCGGCCAGTGGTAACCATACAGGAAAAGCGCTGCTGGGCAGCACAGGGCAAAGGCGGCGGACAGGGCGTACTGCCAGACGGCAAATTTCCGGCCAAAGCGCACCACCAGGGTCTTTTTTCCCGCCGTCCGGTCAGTCTCCACATCCCGATAGTTGTTCGCGACCAGAATATTGGCCGCCAAAAGTCCAAGGGCGGCGGCACAAGAGGTGACATCGCCCGCCACGTAGCCGGCCTGCACGAAGAAGGTGGTGTCAACGGCCACGAGGCCAAAGAAAATGAAGACAAACAGATCGCCCAGCCCGTTGTAGCCGAGCGGAAATGGGCCACCGGTATAGGCAATGCCCGCCAGGATGCTAACGATGCCAATGGGCAGCAGCCACCAGCCCCCGCGGTTGATCAAGAGCAGTCCGACAAGGAACGCAGCGGCAAACACCACCACCATCGCGCGCCACATCGTCGCCGGGGCGACAAGACCCGCCGCCACCGCACGCCGTGGCCCGAGACGTTGCGCCGTGTCCGCACCGTGGACAAAATCATAATAGTCGTTCGCGTAGTTGGTCCCGATCTGGACGAGCAGGGCAAACAGGACACAAATGGCGGCATAGCCCACATGCGCCGAGCCATGGGCGGCAGCAAGCGCCGTTGCGACCACGATCGGAATGATGGCCGCCGGCAAGGTCCGGAGCCGCGCCGCCTCAATCCAGATGCGCCAGGGAAATTTCATCGGACTCAAGGTATCACCCTAAACTTGGCGAGAGGGACGAAGTCCAGGTCTTACTCATGGTTGGCCCGCAGTCCTAGTGTCTGGCCGGTGCATGTCAAAGGGATGCTCAGACAGCAAACTCACCGCGCCGCCAACTGCTGCTCCAGCGCCTGAATCCGGGCGACGACCACCTCCTTTCGCGCCGCCGCATCGCCCTCCGGCAAGCGGGGTAGAATCTGCCGCAACCAGTCCCGCGCCTCCTCCAGTCGGCCCATTTTCTGCAGCAGCTCGGCGTGGATGCGGGCGGCATAATAGGGCGCATCGTCCTGCTGCGCGGCTTGCCGATAATATTGCGCGGCCTGCGCCAGATCGCCGGTGCGGCGAAGGTGAAGGTTGGCCATTTCGATGAAGAGGGCGGCATCCTTGCCATGCCAGCGGAGGCCTTTCGCCAGGAACTGCAACGCACTTTGGGCGTACTCGGCCTGGATCTTCCGCCGAAAGGCCCACGGCACCGAATTAGTGAGCCGCCACTCCGGCATGTCGTAGGCCATCATGCGGGCGCCGTTGAGCCAGTAATAAACCGGCCGTTCATCGGCGGCAACGGTCAGTTCCAGCCAGGTCATCGTGGTCGTGGCGTCCCTTCGCTCCCACGCCCGATTGGCCTGCAACCAGCAGCCACTGGCCACCGCGCAGCGCAGACCGCCCAGCACCGACAAGGCGGTGCCATGACCGGCCAGCGCGACCAGCTGTTCCGACCGATCCCTGGCGGCCCCCGCCAAGATCAGCTCAAGCGGTCGCAGCACCGTCGCCATCGCCAGAATGGAGGCACAAGCCGCCCCCAGGCCCACCAGCCTAGAATTCGCGATGCTTAAAGCCATGGGAAGCGAGCACGCCAAACAGGAGCAGGTACACGGCCCAATAGAGCGACAATCCCAGACCCCAGGCGGCGGTTGGCGTGATGCTGGGGTCGAGCAACCTTTCCGCATCAAAGACACCCAGGTTCGGCCAGGCCCGCAGCCAATTCAGTCCGCCGCCCGTGGCCCACGGTCGCAATTGGCCGATCAAGGCGAGCAGCAGGCCGGCACAACTGGCAAACAACACTGATCCGGCGTAACTGCACACCAGCATGGTCATCGCCGCCACCAGGGTGCTTTTCATCCACAACATGGCGCAGGCGTAAAAGAAAAACCGCGGCAGGAGCGGCCCCACGCCCAGCTGGAGACCCCGCCACATCAGTATGCCGGCAAACAACAGGCTCAGCGCCATCAGATACACCGCGAGCAAGCCCGCTATGCCCGCCAGTTTTCCGGCCACGTATTCCCAGCGGCGCACCGGCCGCGTCAGCACCGCATAAATCACGCGCGATTCCATCTCCCGAAAGAGCAATAGCGGGGTCATCAGGGCCGCCAGCACCGTCCCGCTCAGGCCAAGTGAACCCAGACCGAGATCCTCCAGAAATTTCAATTCCGCCGACCCGAAGTTGAACTCGCGCAGGCCAACCGCCCCGCCCAACAGCGCCGCCCCCGCGAGTACGCCCACGAGGGTCAGGCGCTGATGAAGCCCCTCCGCCAGGGTATGGCGGGCCAGGGCCCGGATGCGCCGGAGCGACGCCGGCAGAGCGGACCAGGGTGTTTCAGCCATAGGCGTGGAGCCTTTCCAAGTAAAGTTGCTCGAGACGGGAGGGGGTCGGAATCAGAGGGTGCGCATCTCCCATCAATTCCCCCGCTGGACCTTCGAGCAGCAACCGCCCATGACCCAGGATGGCGAGGCGATCACACACGGCACCGGCCGAGGCCAGCAGATGCGAACTGAACACGATGGTTTTGCCCTTCCCGGCCAGTTCTCGGATCAGGCGATGCAACGCCAGCCGCCCTTCCGGATCGAGCCCGCTGGCCGGCTCATCAAGCAGAATCAGGGTCGGATCGTGAATGATCGCTTGCGCCAGACCCAGACGCTGCACCATGCCTTTCGAATACGTCCCAATGGGCCGGGCGCCCACCGTCGCCAATCCGCCCCAGGCCAAGACTTCCGTCACCCGCTCCTGCAGGGTAGTCGAAGCCAGCCCGCTCAGTTCGCCGCAGTACCGCAGAAAAGCCGCACCGGAAAGATGCGGGGAAAAGTGGGGCGACTCCGCCAGATAACCGACCAAGGGTCGGGCGGCGTCGCTGCCGGCACGATGACCAAACACGCGGCACTCGCCCGCCGTGGGTGCGATCAGGCCGGCCAGCGCCTTGAGTGTCGTGCTTTTGCCGGAGCCATTGGGTCCGAGCAAGCCAAGGACTTGCCCCGCTTCCAGCCGCAGCGTCAACGCCTGCACGGCCTGAATTCTCCCGCCCAGCCAGCCGAGCCGGTAGCTCTTGGCAAAGCCGTGCAATTCCACGGCACAGGCACTGCCATCCGTGGGGCTCATCGCATGGCGAATCCCTGGTACTGCGGCTCCCGGCGTGTCTCCGTGAGCTCCGCTTTGCGAATATAGCTGGCCATCCGCTCCTGCACGGCCGCCACGAAATCGCGCACCTCGCCGAGCGCCCCCTCGGCGTCGAGTTGCACCCGGCCATCGGGCAGATTCTGGACGCAGCCGGAGACGTCGTACTCCTTGGCCACCTGCAGGGACTGATAGCGGAAGCCCACGCCCTGGACCCGGCCGCTGAAAAATACCCTAACATGATGCACTTCAGGCATGAGGAAGAAAGAGTGGCGGCCCGGGGAAATTCAAGACCAGCCCCGTCACTATGACCAGAATTATATTTGCCAGCGCCACCACTCTGCGCACAGTGGCCCCGACACTGCAAAGTGCCCTTCATTACATGACCAATTCTGATTCCGACGGTTTGTTCGACAACGACTGGGAAGACCGGGGAGAGTTAGCTTGGACCGAGTCCGATTGGATGAAATATCTCGGCGAACAGGAAGACGCGGTGCGCGATTACCTGAAGCATTACGACCAACTGCCCCAGGCCACAGATCGTATCGACGAGGTGGCACGCCGCATGGGCTGGGAACTGGCCGAAAATACCGCCGCGGAGAGTGGGGACGAAACCGAAGAAGCCGAGGCCGAGGAAGCCTTTGATGGCGATTGGGACCCTTACACCCTGCATCGCAATCCGGTCTATATTTCCTCCCGCGCCCTCTACCTGAGCCTGATCGCCCACTGGGAGCGCGTGGCCGCCCAACCCGACCGTGTCCCCGCTGTCCTTGGTCTCACCCTGCAGTCCTCCCTGTACCGCGGCAACGAGCAGGTGCTGCAGGCGGTCCAGGCACTGGAGATGGGCGACTACACCTTGGCAGTCTGTCTGTTCAAGCGCGCCCTGGGTGAGCTGAACGTTACCTTCGCGCGGCTCAGCCAGCCGGATGTGGCCAGCAACGCCCTTGCCCTTCGTTTCCGGGAGTACGCCCTGCCCCGCCTGTTTGACCTGCGGGAAATCTGGCTCCGCGTCATGAACGAGTGCCGCCTGAGCCGGCCGGACGATTCCCTGCCGGAGTAACGCTAGGTTCGCCGGCGCTTTGCCGTCTGAGAGCGCGTGGGCGAAACCGCGCCGGTGGCCTTATAGGCCCCGGACTTGAGCGACTTGATCTGGTCGCGCAACAGCGCCGCACGCTCAAACTCCAGCATGTTCGCCGCCGCCTGCATCTCGTCCTCCAACTCCGCAATGACCGCGGCCACATCGTCGGCGGATTCCGCGACGACTGCCGCGTCGTTCCGCTGCTGGCCATCGTAGACATGGAGACTGGCCTGCACCCCGCGCTTGACGCTCCGGGGCGTGATGCCGTTCGCCTCATTGTAGGCCTGCTGCTTGGCCCGGCGAGCGGTCACGGTTGCCATCGTGGTCCGAATGGATTCGGTGATGACGTCGGCGTAAAATATGACCCGGCCCTTTTCGTGGCGCGCGGCTCGACCGGCTGTCTGCATCAGGCTGGTGGCACTGCGCAGAAAGCCCTCCTTGTCCGCATCGAGGATGGCCACCAGGGCCACCTCGGGCAGGTCGAGACCCTCGCGCAGGAGATTGATCCCGATCAGCACATCAAAATTGCCCTGGCGCAGGTTGCGCAGGATTTCCACGCGCTCCAAGGCGTCGATGTCGGAATGCAGGTATTCCACCCGGACCTTCGCCTCCCTCATGTAGGTGGTCAGATCCTCGGAAAGCCGTTTGGTCAGGGTCGTCACGAGCACCCGCTCGCCCTGCCCTGCCGCCTGCCGGACCTCACTGATCAAGTCCTCGACCTGCCCCTGCGTGGGCCGCAAGGTGATCACAGGGTCGAGCAGGCCCGTCGGCCGGATGATCTGCTCCGCGATCACCGTGGATTGCTCCAGCTCAAACCGGGCGGGAGTGGCGGAGACGTAGAGGGTCTGGCCGGTGATCGACTGGAACTCGCTGAAGCTCTGCGGGCGGTTGTCCAGCGCGGAGGGCAGCCGGAAACCGAAGTTCACCAACGTGCGCTTCCGCGCCCAGTCGCCGTTGTACATTCCGCCGATCTGCGGGATGGTCACATGACTTTCATCGGTCATGAGAAGAAAATCCTTGGGAAAAAAGTCGATCAGGCAGAACGGGCGATCCCCGGTCTTCCGGCCGGTCATGTGCAGGGAATATAGTGTGATCAGGCGGCGATTGATTCTTTACTTGGAGCCAACGTTGTAAAAATTAA
>JBAXWQ010000220.1:0-5578 GCA_037128315.1 Opitutia bacterium
GGTCGTCTTGCCCGAACCCGTCGGACCGGTGACCAAGATGATGCCCGACGGACTTTTCAGCATCCGGCGCAGCGGCACCAGCACCGACTGCGAGATCATCATCTTGTCGAGGCTAAGCAGGGACTTCCGGGCCGTGCTGCCCAGAATGCGCACGACCACCTTTTCCCCGTATTGGGAGGGAATGGAGGAGAATCGAAAATCAATGCTGGCCGAGCCCAGCGGCAGGGAGAAGCGGCCGTCGGCGGGGAAACGCGACTCGGTGATGTCCAGCTGGCAGAGAATCTTGAACCGGGTGGAGACGGAGGCATGCAGCTTGCGGGAGAACGTGAGCACGTCGTGCAGTTTGCCGTCGATGCGATAACGGACGTGGGACTCCTTCTCCCGCGGCTCAATGTGAATATCACTGGCCTCGCGCCGCAGGGCGAAATAAATCAGGGCGTTGGTGAACTGCACCACCTGCTCCGACTCGGCCATGCGGGCGATTTCCTTGCCGCCGACCGTCAGATCCACCCCGGCGGTGAACAGGCCCAGGCCCTCGGCCGCATGCAAGGCGGCATCCAGCGACTCCTCGGTCGAGTAATGCACCCGGATCTGCGCCGACAGATCCCCGGCGAACGCAAAGACCGGACTGATGGGCATCTTCACGATGTGGCTGAGCCGCCGGACCAGAGCCTGGTCTTCCGGATGCGCCAACGCCACGGTCAGGGTCTCGTCCATGATGCGGAGAGGCAGCACTCCGGTCTTGGTCGTGATCTCCGCCGGCAAGATGGCAATCGCATCGTCGGCGATGCTGATGGCAAACAAGTCCACGAAGGCAAAACCGATCTGCTTGCTCCATAACCGCCCGGCTTCGCTTTTATCGACCAGGCCGCCGGACACCAGTTGCTCGAGCAATTCCAATGGGCCCAGGACCGTCGCTGCGACCGCCTCCAGGTCACACCCGTGGGTGAAAGAGCGCAGGCCGCGGACGGCGGCCATGAAGTTGGCGTCAATTTTAGCTCGCACGGGGCGGGCGGGGTTTGGTCCGAATCACTTTCCGGATATCGGACTGGCGGAGCCGCTCCATGCCGAAAGCACCGGTCTGGCGTTCGGCCGAAACTTCCTTGATCAAATTGGCCAGGTTGTAGCGGGTCTCCTGGATCTGGAATCCACTGACGTCACGTGACGGGGATGGAGTCGGGCTCATCGGGGCGGATTATTGCAGGAAGGAAGTGCGGACGACCTCGCGCAAGGCCTCGGTCATTTCCTCGAAGGAACTGTCCTTCAGGATGTAGCCGCTCGCTCCCTTTGCCATGGCATCCTCGATGGTGTGGCGCACGTTGATCGCCGTGAGCATGATCACCACGGCGTCAGGATTCAGGGCCAGAAGCTGCGTCAGCACCTCCAGCCCGCTGCTGCCGATCAGGTTGATGTCCAGCAGCACCAGTTCGGGCCGGTGCTGGGCATAGAGCGCCAGCGCCGTCGTGTCATCGCCCGCCTGCAGGACCTCGATGTTCTCCAGCGTGGCCTTCGCCAGCCGGCTGACATAGGTGCGGACATGTGGTTCATCATCGACAATTAGAACCTTGGCGGGTGAGGGCATGTTGGGGTGGAAGTGTACAAAAACAGGCAGAGGTGCACCAGCTGTAATTTCTCAAGCGGACGGCTGGGCCGGCAGGCGGAGCCAGAACCGGGTCCCCTGCCCCACGGCACTATCGCACCCGATCTGCCCCTGATGCCGATCGATGATGGCCTTGACGATGGACAGGCCCAGTCCGGTGGAGGATTCCCCGCCGGTGGGCCGGGGGGTCAATTTCTGGAATTTCCGAAAAAGCTTCGACTGATCCTCCGGCGACAGGCCGGGGCCGGAATCCTGCACGGCAAACTCGATCAGACCGGCGGCCGGTTGCGGCTGGCAGGAAACTGTGACCGTGCCGCCGGACGGTGTGTACTTGATCGCGTTACTCACATAGTTGTCGAATGCCTCGCGCAGCAACTTGCCGTCTGCAGTCAGGGTCATTCCGGCGGCGATCTCCACCCGCAGGGCGATCTGCTTCCTCTGTGCCACTACTGCGTTGAAGCGGATGACCTCCGTACACAGCGCACTCAGGTCGACGCGGGCCGGCTGGAAGGGCATTCCCCCCTGCTCCAGGCCTTCGTTCACCAATATGCCCCGCACAATCTCGCTCATGTGCTTGGCCGAGGCCTGGATGGTCTCAAGTGCCTCGAGGTCATCCGCGCGGGCCGCAAGATCCGGGCGCGACTTCATCAGCTGCACCTGCAGGCCGGCCAGGCCGGCGATCGCACTGAGGGGATTCTTGAGGTCATGCGAGGCGATCCGGAGCAGCTCGCCCTTGGCCTCATTGGCCTTCGCCGCGAGGTCGCGCTGCATTCGCATCTCGGCCTCGGCCTGTTGCACCTGTTGCAGGTGAAAAATTGTCTGACGCCGCATCTCGGCCATCACGATCGCCACCAGCAGGCTGACCAGGAGGGCCAGGCCCAGGGTGATCAGCCCGGTGATCTGCACTTGGCCAATGCGTTCATAATAGCTGTCGAGCGCGTAGTCCACGCCCACATAGCCGGCGAATTTCCCCTGCCGGTCCTGTCACGCAGCCCGGGCTTCAATGTAGCTGCCGTGACTGTCGGTATAGATATCGTCCAAAACCAGCGCCGCCCCCTTCCGCAGGACCGGAAGGGACTTGTTGCCGGCCGCCGTCGGCGGGTCCGTTTCCATGAATGACAGTATGTCCTGCGTCCGGCCGTATTCGGTCTGCTGGGTCCGGATGCGATCATCCGTGGCCGTCTCCAGCACAAGCACCTGCCGCCCATCTTCGGCCACGCGCGTGGTCCACAGGTATTGGACACTGGGATGCGACAGATGAAATTTTACGAGTGGGCCGATGACACGACGATAGATATCCGATTCGCGCTGGTCCGGCCGGACCAGTTGCTCATGCAGATCCATGTCCACCAGGCTCGCCGCGGCGCTGACCAGTTCGCGCACATAAATTCGTGTATCGTCCTCCCGGTGCCGGACCGCCCCGAGATACAAATAGCTCATCACCAGACAGGAACCGCCAAAAATGATGACGAAGAAAACCAGCGCGAGCCTCCTGGGGCTGAGTCCGGACAAGTATTTAGGCAGCGTCATGACGGCGGACCCGGACTCTGGCACAACAGAGCCTGGAATTTCCAGCGTGGTCACGCCTACGCGGCATTCAAGACGTTTCCACGAAAAGCGCTCGACTGGTTTGGCGCACTTCCTATTCATGAGTGCGATTTTCCTCACCCCCATGAACCTCGCTCAACGTATTATCATCTGGCTCGGCTGTCACGGCCTGGCCCTCGTCTGGATTTTGCCCCCCACCTATATCATCCACGTCGACGGCACCCGCTCCGAATCGAACTGGTCCTACCTATGGGACGTGCCGCTGGAGTGGTCCGTCTGCGTGCCGCTGACCGCGCTGCGCTTGGCCACGGTGATTGTCATCACCGCCGGCTTCTATCTGGTATTCCGCACCAACCCCAAGTCAGCGGGCAGCACATGAAGCTCAATTTCTTGCCCTCTCGCCGCGGACTCGTCGCGCCGAAGCCTTCGGGCGTAGGCGGATTCACCCTGATCGAGATCATGATCGTGGTGTCGGTCGTGGTGCTTCTCTCGCTCCTGGCCATGGTCGCCATCGGCCGCATCCAAGACCGGGCGGCCCGCAGCCTGATCGAAAACAACCTCCGCCAGCTCTACCAGGCCAAGGAATATTATTACTCCGAGACCGGCTCCACTCAGGTTGCCAGCGTCCCGGTCTTGGCCAGAAGCGGCTACCTGAGTGGCTCCGTCAAGGAGCGGCTGATGAACACCCATTCTTTCGAGGCCAACAAAGGCTGGCATTATTATCCCGTGCTGCGGGCGGGCCAACCGGTCCTCGCCTATCAGGGCGAAAAAATGGCCGGCGGAGTGCCCACCGGGGAAGTCATCTATTATCCGGGTCCGCCGAGTTCGCTGACTGATCTCTACGGCCCTGGGATCGCCGCGTCCGCCACCGCTGCCACCGCAAACAACCAACCGGTTGTTGTTCCACCTCCGCAGCCCGACCCGGTGGTGAATCCGCCCCCGCTACCTGGTACGGCTGGCCCCACCACCCAATCTCCGGCAATCAGGCCGCCGGTCACCACATCTGCCGGCGGACCGGGTAATTCAGACTTCGGCCATGCTCAGGGCAACGGACAAGGGAATGGCAACGGTAACGGACACGGCAAACCCTAGGTCGGCCCAGGAACGATTCCTGTCGCCCCGGCCCTCACCCGCCAGCCGCGGATAGATTTCGCCGGAAAACCTCGGCCAGCCCCGCCTTGTCCAGCCGCTTCTCGGCGATGGCGATCATGGCGTCGTAGAGCTGGGAGTCATCAAACCGGTCGACGTCAGCCCCATTGGCCTTGAGGAACAGGTAAGCTGAACCGAGGGCTGTGCGCTTGTTGCCATCAAGGAACGGCTGGTTCTGCGCGATGTGAAAGGCGTATGCCGCGGCAATCGCCGCTAGGTCACCCTGACCATAGTAATACGTAGCTTCCGGTTGCATCAAAGCCGAGTCCAACAACCCGGGCTCGCGGAGACCATCAATGCCCCCATGCCGTTCCAGCGAGATTCGATGAATATCCAGCACCACTTCACGGGAAATAAAAACCGGCTCATCCATAAACCAAAAAGGGTACAGATCACCCCACGACTATTGAGCCAGTTTACGGAAAAGCTCGTGATGCTTGTCGAAGATTTCCCCGGTCATTTTTCGGGCAACCTTGGCATCAAGGTAGCGGACAGGATTGCCGTCCACACCGGAAGAAACTGACGCAGTCGCCTTCGTCGCTTGCTTGGCAACATAAGGCACGGAGGACTCTTCAACTTTGGCGGGCTTCTTTTTCACACCCACAAGTTGAGCCCGTCGGCTCCCGCTGTCAACCGGCCGGGCTACGCACCGGCCATCGGCCGCGGCCCGTCGGGAGACGGGCCCTCCACACACGGCAACGAGCGCCAGCGAGTCGTGGGCCGTCGGCTCGCTGGCGCTCGCCGCTACACCCAGACCAAGCCAAGGTTCACGCGAAGGCGCGAAGCCGTGAAGTGTCCCGGTCTGCTTCGCGTCCTTCGCGGCTTCGCGTGAGCCTGATTGGTAAGTAGCAGCCGTCGTCAGACGGCTGACGTAGCCCAGCGGTGTAACCACCGCTGCTACAAACCTGCCTACGCCTGCATTTCTGCTTTTGCGTTTTTGGCGCTTTTTGTGGCCAATCCCTCCCTGCCCATGAAATCCCCCCGCCCCTGCTTGGCCGCCATGCTCCTCCTCTCATCCTTATTCACCGCCCGCGCCGCCGACCCGCATGAATTCTGGCTCGACCTCGCCGAGGGCGAGGAGATCTCCGAGTCGCGCGTCATCGACGACCTCGCCACCGCCGGCGTCGTCTACGTCGGCGAAGCCCACACCATCGCCCGCCATCACGCCCTGCAACTGCACCTGCTGCAGCAGCTGCAGGCCCGCGGCCTCCCGCTCGTGCTCTGCCTGGAGCAGCTCGAGGCGCGCCAGCAGCCCGCGATCGACCGCTACAACCGCGGCGA
>JBAXWQ010000221.1:0-5556 GCA_037128315.1 Opitutia bacterium
TTGCGCACCTTGGCGTCGAGCGCGCCGAACGGCTCGTCGAGCAGCAGGAGTTGCGGCGCCAGCGTCAGGGCTCGCGCAATTGAGACCCGCATTTTCATGCCGCCAGAAAGTTGTCGCGGATAATAATCGGCGACGGCGGCCAAGCCCACGAGGGCGAGCATCTCCCGCGCCTTCGCCTGCCGAGCGTCCGCCGCGAGACCGCGGAGCCGGCGGGGAATTTCCACATTCAACCGGGCCGTCAGCCAGGGCAGCAAGGTGGCGTCCTGAAAAATGAACGCCTGCCGATCGCGCGCCTGGCGCGGCTTCACGCCCATCACGGTCAGTTCGCCCGCGGTCCCCGGGCTCAGGCCGGAAATCAGCTTGAGCACGGTGGATTTGCCGCAACCACTGGGTCCGATCAGGGAAATGAAATCGCCAGGTTGCACGGCCAGGGTGAGATTCTCCAACACCAGCGGCCCGCCGCCATAGCGCTTTTGCAGCGAGGAAAATTTGACGATGGGCGCGGCTGACGACATGAAGGATTCTGAATGGATACAATCGCGCCTAAAACGCCAGCCACTTTGCCATTCGCGGCCTGGCAGTCCATGGCGGCGACCGAGGCCGCGCACACGGTCCACGCGCGCATCGCCGCCCTGCCGGAAAACCTGCGCCACGCCGCCCTCGCCTGGCTGCGACCCGAAGCCGACCTCGCCGCGGAATTGGGCCGATTCGAAACTGTAGGAGGGGTATCATGCCCCGATTCAACGGGCGCGACGGAAATCCCATCGGGGCATAAAGCCCCTCCTACAGCCGATGCGCCGCTGGCGCGCCTCCCCTATCTGCTCAAGGACCTCTTTGATCTCGCCGGCGTGCCAACCCGAGCCGGCTCGACGTTCCTCCACTTGGCCCGGGGCACGGCGACCCACGACAGCCGCATCGCTAGCCGCCTGACCGAACTCGGCGCAGCCTGCGCCGGCAAGACGAACCTGGTGGAATTCGCCGCCGGGCTTTTTGGCGACAATGCCCACTATGGCGATTGTCCGCACCCGCACTTTCCCGATCGGCTGGCCGGGGGCTCGAGCAGTGGATCGGCGGCACTGGTCGCGGCCGGGGTGGTGCCGTTCGCCATCGGGACTGATACCGGCGGATCGGTGCGAGTGCCCGCCGCATTTTGCGGGCTGCATGGGTTCCGCCTGACCCCGGGCGATGATCTCATTCGCGCGGCCATGCCCTTGTCTCCGTCCATGGATACTGTCGGGTGGTTTACCGCCAACGCCGCCGATATGCTGACGGCCTGGCAAGCACTGGTCGCCGGTAGGGCGAGTCCTCCGGACGAGCCGAGGGCGCGCGATGACGCTGCGGCTCGTCCGGAGGACTCGCCCTACCCGGCGCGGACGGGGCGAAATTTCCGCGGATGTTTTCTCCCCAGTTCCGTCCTCGGCCTTCCCTTCGATCCCGCCAGCGCCGTGGCGTGCGACCGTGCCGCCGCCCGCATCGCCCCGCCGGCGGATCAAGCCCTGAGCGGAGCCCTGCTCGCCAGCTGGCAGCAGGCGGTCGAAGCTTACACGATCACGGTCCTGACCGAGGCCCACACCGTTCATCAGAACTGGCTCACCCTGTATCACGAGCATTACGAGCCCGGCATCTGGCAGCGATTCTCGGATGGCGGCCGCTTCAGCCCGGAGCAGCGGGCGCAGGCGCGACAATCCATGGCCGTTGTGCGGGCGGGATTCCGGCACTATTTTTCGGACCACGATTACCTTGTATTGCCCGCCACTCCCTTTCCTGCCCTGCGAAAGGCTGACTGTACGCCGGAGGCGCGGAAACTGCTCCTCACCTTGACCTCGCCCGCGAGTCTCGCGGGATTGCCCGTGCTGACCCTGCCGGTGGCGCTGGAGTCGGGTCTGACGAGCGGCTTGCAGATCATTTTGCCAAGCGCGGACAGCCGGGTCGTCCCGTGGTTGTTGTCCCAGTAATTTCAACCTTAATTCCCCAGTTCGATCTCGTCACAGAGAACACAGAGTCAGGCAGGAGCGCAGTGAGAAATACTTACTGGGTGGTGATTCACGAATTTGAATTCACCTCTCAGGTGGCGGTGTCTTGGGGTGATGTTCAGGGGCACATCTCTGTGCGTTCGGTGCTTACCTCTGTGCACTCTGTGTCCAACTGCATTTTCTAGGTTCAATCGTCCTTCGAATTAACCACTGGCCGCGACCGTGCAGGTAGGGCGGGCACTCCGCTGCCCGCCGTCGTCGGTGCCGCACGCCCCGGCGCGGATCCGACTACGCCAAGGCTACGACGGACAAGGTGGAATCCGCGGCCTACCAATTGAGCAACTTGCTGGCGTTGCCACCCAGTACGCCCTCCCCCGCGTCCGCGGCGTAGGCTTCGGCCCGCAGACCGGCAATGCCCGGCGTGGTCTCGATTTGTGGATACAATACGAGCGGATAATCGGACCCAAAGAGGATTTTTTCCACTCCCACCGCCTTCGCCGCGCGGGTCCACACTTCCGGCCCGTACAGCAGCGGGGACGCGGCACTGTCGTACCAGACGTTGCGCAGCGGCCGGCTTTCGGAGTCAAAGGCCAGCCCGCCACCCCAATGGGCCAGAATAAATTTCGTCGAGGGAAACTCGCGGGACCAGCGGATGAAATCGCCCAGCGGGGTCAGTACGCGCCCGGGAAAATCCCGGCTCGACGGGTCGGTCACATGGAGGTTCACCGGCAGCTTGAGCTGGCCGGCCAGGCCCAGCACCGCGCCCCAACGGGAATCACCAGCGGCCACTTGCTGCGCATGGGGTGACAATTCCCCCAATCCGCGAAATCCCTGTTCCTGCGCCCAGACCATCTCGGCCAGAGCCGCGGCGCCGGCCGTGGGCTGCACGGTGGCAAAAGCGGCCAGGCGATCAGGGTGAGCCCGGATGCAGGCGGCATAAAATCGATTCTGCCGGACGCAGGTGGCCTGATGTTGCCAATACCAGCCCAAGAGGACCGCCCGATCAACCCCCGCGGCATCCAAAGCCCGCAGCAATTCATCCACGGAGGGGAAACCCTGGACATCCGAGCCATTCTTCCGCTTTCGGGTGCAGAGGGTGCCCCAAGCCGATTCGCCCTGGTCAGCCGCCCAGGCCGCCGGATTTTGGTTCACGTCGGGCGGATAAAGATGCACATGGCTGTCAATCAAGAGCACGCCCGACGCTTTAACGGACCGTGCGACCGTGCAAGCCGGGAACAACAAATTCGAATCTTGGGGTGGGATCGTAATCAGCCCGGGACCACCCGGTCCAATTTCACGGCCGGCCGGTCATTTGGGCGCGGGCCAAAGCAGAGTGAGCAGCAAGGCCGTCAGGCCGCCGGCCGAGATGCTGGATTCCAGTAGCGCGTGCAGCCAGCCCGGCAGGCTGGCGAGCAAACCGGGCTGCGTCGGCAGGCCCAGCCCGAGGCCGAGGGACAACGCCACGATCACGCCTTCCCGTTGCCCCAGGCCGGCACTCAACAGCAGCCGCACGCCCGCCACGGCCACGAGGCCGAACATCATCAAGGCCAGACCACCCAACACCGCCGGCGGCATGACCGTGACCCAGCGACCCACGGCCGGAAACAGGCCGAGCAAGGCAAGAATGACCGCCATAACGTAGCCAACGCGCCGGCTGGCCACGCCGGTAATCTGGATGACCCCGTTGTTCTGGGCATAGGTGGCGCTGGGAAATCCGCCAAACAATGCTGCGACCGTGCTCGTGATGCCGTCGGCCAAGACTCCGCCCGACAAGCGCCGCCAATGGTCGGGCCCGTCCGCGGGCAGCCCCGATAACTGCGAGGTGGCGGCAATGTCGCCCATCGCCTCAAGCAGCGAGACAAGATAGATGAACGCGAAGGGCGGCAGGAATTTCCACTCAAAGGCGAATCCGTGCGGCAGCAATTCCGGCCGGGTGAACCACATACCGGTTCCGGCGGCCGGTACCTGCAAGCCGCCCAGCACACCGCAGAGCAGGCAGCCCGCCATTACGCCCAGGGCCGCGCCGGCGATGCGGGCCCAGGCCCGGCCCGTGGCTTGGGCCGCGACGATGACCGCTACGACGACTGCGCCCACGACCAAACCGAGCCAGGCGGGAGCATCGGGCCGGACCGGCGCGGCCAAGCCGAAAAACGCGGTCGGGATCAACGAGGTGCCGATCAGCAGCACCACCACGCCAGAGACCAGCGGAGTGAAGATGCGGCGCAGGCGGGTCAGGAACGGGGCCAGCACGATGAGCAGGGGCGCCGTGACGCAGGACATGCCCAGCATGAGGGCCAAACCGCCCGCCTGGCCCGCCATGGTCAGGGGTTGGAGAAAGGAAAAACTGGTGCCGGTAACGCTCAACAAACCCGAGCCCACCGGCCCACGCTGCCGGCATTGCAGCCACGTGCCAAAAGCCGAGGCGAGCAAGGCCAGGCTGACCAGATAGGCGGTGTCGGCCGGTGAAAACTTCAACACCCCGGCCAGAATCAGCGGCGGGGTAATGGTGCCGACCACCATGGCCGAGACATGCTGCAGCCCGACGAGGATCGAGGGTCCCAGCGGGATGCGCTCCTCCAAGCCAAAAACAATGTGGGGTGAGGTGGCCGGAGTGGCCGCCGGAGGCAGAATTTCCATCAGGAGAAGGGATCAGCAGGCGGCAGGCCAGTCGTGCTCGGATATATCCGCAAATTCAATTCATGCATAAGGCTTGTCATGCTGAGCGCAGCGAAGAATCCACAGCCGTAAGGTGACGCCACGCACGCATGCATGGATCCTTCGCTGCGCTCAGGATGACAGTTCAATTTGAAGGCGTGCCCTAGGGCGCGCGCTCGATGCGAACGGTCCAGTTTCCACCTGAAGCCAGGCCATGCTTGGCCGAGAAGCTGCCCATGTTCAGGGCAAATCCGACGTTCAACAGGCTGTTCAAATAAAGCAGTGGCGCCCCCTGAGGAACCTCCCCGAACGTCCGGGCGTAGGGCATGATGCCGCGATAGGCCTCCTGCCCGTCGTGGAAGATCACGACGAGGAACTTCTCCCCGAAAGCCGGCTTGAGTTGCTCGAAAAGGGTATCGGGAATGTTCGTCCAGACGTTGCCATAGTGGAAATCGATCATCGGGATGGTGCCTTTCAAGGCGCTCCCCTCCAGCGCCGCGCGCTCGTAGGGCAGGCTGATGACCTTTGGCTCCAGCAGGGGTCCGACTTCCTCATAGGTGATCTTGCCGGCCGCGAGCCGGGCCCCGACGAAGGCATAGATGTCGCGGCCATGGAAGGTGTAGCTTTTCTCCGAGCCAGCCCGCCGATTGGTTTTCTCGTCGATGCGCCGGACCGCCGCGATGCCCAATTCCTCGGCAATCAGGGTCCAGGTGCCGTTGTCGGGGCCGACAAAGAAGTGGCCGGTCTTGGTCTGGAGCACGATGGAGACGCGCGCGGTGCCCACCCCGGGATCGACCACCGAGATAAACACAGTGCCGGCCGGCCAGACGGTCGCGCTTTGTTTCAGGCGGTAAGCCGCCTCCCAGACTTCATTGGGCGTATTCTCCTGGCTCAGGTCGAAGATCGCCAAGCGGGGGTCGACGCCAAA
>JBAXWQ010000222.1:0-5516 GCA_037128315.1 Opitutia bacterium
CCATCGAGCGCGCGTACGAGACCCTGGCGGAAAATCCCGGCCGCCGGGTCTTCATGCTCAGCGAGCTGATCCACAATTCATTTGTGAACGAGGATCTGCTGCGCCGCGGCCTGCGTTTTCTGCAGACGGACAAGGGTCAGCCCTTCGGCCCGGACGGCCAGGTGGCGCTGGCGGGCCGGCCGGGGCCGGTCCTGTGGGACACCCTGACCAGCGAGGATATCGTCATCATCCCCGCCTTCGGTGCGACGGACGACGACAAGAAAAAGCTTGTCCGCAAAGGCATCCGGGTCGCCCAATTTGACGCCACCTGCATGCTGGTCGAAAAAGTGTGGAAGGCGGCCCGCACGTTCGGGCGGGAGGGCTTCACCGTGGTGATCCACGGCAAGAGCGAGCACGAGGAGACCAAGGCCACCTTCTCCAACACCCGCCGCCACGCCCCCTCGATCATCATCCGCAACCTCACCGAGGCGCGGCTCCTTGGCGAGTACATGACGGCCCCGACGGAGGCGAAGCGCACGGCCCTGCTGGCCACTTTTGCCGGACTGTACACCCCGGGCTTTGACCCGGCCCGGCACCTGGATCGCATCGCCGTGGTGAACCAGACCACCCTGCTGATGAATGAGACCGCCACAATCATCGATTACTTCAAGGAAATCCTGGTGGCGAAGTTCGGCGAGACCGACGGCCCCCTTCACGTCGGCGGTGCCGGCAAGAAGGACACCCTGTGTTACGCGACGCAGGTCAACCAGGACGCGCTGCAGCGCGCTCTGGCCGAGCCGCTGGATGCCGCCTTCATTATTGGGGGCAAGAATAGCTCCAACACCTACCAACTCTACCGGCTGTGCGAGCAAAAGCTGGGCGCCCGGGCCTTTTTCATCCAATCCGAAGCCAACATCCGGTCGCGCGATGAAATCGAACATTACATCTTCTCCGCCCAGCGGGGCGGCCAGGGGGGCCACACCGAGATTCATCCACTCTGGCCGGGGGATGACACCCCCAAGCGGGTCTTGATCACCGGCGGCGCCTCGTGCCCCGACGGTCTCGTGCAGCAGGTGATGATGCGGATCAATTCCTTCTTTCCGCCTCACCGCCTGAGAAAAATCGGGGAGGTTTTGGCCGGACTGCCGACGGGCTAGGCGCCCGGCTCAGTACCGGATGCTGATGCCCCCGCGCAAGCCGACGGTGCTGCCGAGGTCGATGCGGGCGGTCCGACCACCCACCGACTGATCGTACCCATCGAATTTTTGCGCAGAGAGGCCCGCGAATAGCCCGGTCCGCTCATTGGCGGCCCACTCGAAATTGAGGTCCGCATAGAATCCGGCCAAGAATTTGTTCGCATCACTGACTTCCTCGGTGGAAACAATCACGCCGTTGTTATCCGGCGTCACGAAGCTCTCCACTGCGGTGTAGTGGGTTCCAGCGTAGGCCCCGGCCATGCCAAGGCTGGCAGAAACGCCGAAGCGCTCGGTGAATTGGGTGTGGAGGGAGGGTCCCAGCTTGACCATGAAGTAGCCGCCTTTGACCTGCCAGTTGCCGTTGACCGTCGTGCCGCCGGTGGCAGCAGTGGTCGTGGAGAGGGTGGCATCGGGCACGGAGCTGATCGGCGTGGTTGTTTCCAGCCCGCCGGTCAGGATCAAATTGCCATTGGCATCATTCAGGTCACCCGTGCTCGGCGCCACATAGGGTGCGCCCGGCGCGGCGAGACCGTTGAACGAATAAAAATCCGTGCTCGTATGCAAGGTGGACACCACACTCCCGCTCGTCTTGCCATTGATCGAATTGAGGGAAATGCCGGTGATGACACTCCATTCGGTCCGACGGGAAAGTCTGCCAAAAGCACGTGTGTACTGGAGTTCCATGCCGGCGGTAGCCCCTTGCTTGGAGTCGCGAAACCCGCCATCGGACGTCGCGCTGTAACTGCTCATGGCGACATAGCCGGGCTTCGTGGTGAGCTGGGTCGCGCTGTTGTCGGACCAATTGCGCGTCACGCCCGCCTGATAGCTGAGGCGGTTGCCGGTGATCACATTGGTCGTGACGTCATCCGCGGTGCCCAGCACGCCATCGGGCCCCATATCGGTCACGTTGGTCGAAGTCTGGTAGCGCCCGCCGGGCAGCGTGGTGGTGGTACTCGCGGTTTCCTCATCGCGGATCGCGTCCACACTGACCGTGCCGTTGTTGTACAGGCGCCGCACGGCTCCCTCGGAGGCGGGAGCGATGGTGGTGTTGACCGGCACGTTACCCAGGCGGCCAAAATGGACCGCGGCCCCGGAGCTCAGCATGCGGAAGCCCAGGTTGACGCTGGTCTTGGGCACATAAACCTCAGCGTTGGCCCGGGCGAGGTTCTCCAGCCGTTCCTCCTCGCTGGCGCTGATTTCCTGGGCCGCCAGAAATACCGGGCAGGCCAGGAGGGCAAAGGCAGCGACAGTCTGCAGCGAACGAATGGTCATAGAAAGAATGGACATAGGGACGATAGCTTTGCTTGGAAAGGTCAAACTGAAGAAGGTTCCGTCAGGCCTTCTCCATCGGCCCCTTGGGCTCTTCTTTGATCAGACCAGCCTTGAGCATGGCCCGCTTGAGATCCTCCCGCTGCTGCTCAATTTCCGTCTCCTGTTCCTGCTGCGCCTGCATCTTTTCGAAGAGGGAAGCCTCGCTTTGCTCGAGAAACTCCTCGCGCTCCTTGATGGCCGCGCGCTGCTCCTTCATCGAGGCCTCCTGCCGGTCCAATTCTTCCTTCAATTTGCCCAAAGCCGCCATTTCTTCCGGATTGATCGCCGCGCCGGCCTGCGCCGCCGGCTGCTTGCGCATGGCGTCGATGACTTTTTCGCGGGCCTGCAGCAGGGCTTCCGTCTCGGCCAGGGCGCGGTCGCGCTCGGCCAGCTTGGTTTCCGCCTCGGCCAGGGCCATCTCCCGCTCGCCCACCTTGGCTTCCAGCGCGCGCAGGGCCTTTTCCAACTCCTCGACCTGCGAGCCGCTGAGCATCGGCTTGCCGCCCCACGGCGGACGGGATTGCGACATGATCGCCCCAATCGACTTGCGCGCCTCGGCGGTGGCCTGCGTCGCCTCCTGGGCCCGCTGCAGCGGACTGGCCCGGCGAGGGAGGACAAGTGGCTTGAGCCCGCCGCCGGGTTTGACCGGCGAATTGGCCCCGCCAGGAGGGGGAAAGGCAGGTCCCGGCGCGGCAAAACCGGGCGGCGGGGGGAACGATGGCGAAGGCCTCGCCCCGGCTGAAGATGGCGGCGGAAAATCCACTGCGGATCGATTAAATTAACCGCGGCCAAAAAGTCGGGCAAAGAGCCCGCCTTTTTTCTGCTCGGCCGGAGCTGCCACCTTGACCGTCACGGAGCCTTTGAGGGCGCTGCTCGTCAGGAGGACGGCGATGGCCTCCCGGGCCGGATCGTTCAGCTTGACGAAATAACGCTCGTAGGTCCCGCCTTCCGCAATGTGCTTCAAGAGCGCCGTTTTCTCGTCCTTGAACCATTCCAATGCCGCCGCGACCGTCGCCCGCAGCATCGCCTCATGCTTTTCCGCCTGCTCCTTGGTGAGGGGCTTGAGGGCGATGGGCGAATCGGCCGCACTCAGCTTGGCCCCGTAGAATTTGGCCAGGGCCAGCTGTTCTGTCCGTGGCAGTCCGGCGGCGATCAAGCCGATGGCCTCGGGGAGATGCAGCCCGGTGGAACCCTTGCGATAAGGCAGGAAATGGCCGATGCCGTCCTCGTCGCCATGCGTGAGCGCATTGAGCGCGGTGCGAAAATCCCCGCCGAGGACCACGCGGGTGGACATCTGCTGCCCAAGGTTGGCGAACTCCCCGATCGTCTTCACGCCTTCCGAGGCACAGACCATGCGGGTGCCCTCGCTGAAATTGGCCAGGAGCATGGGAAAATTCTCCGGGATGGAGAGACGGGCGAGCGTCTTCAGGATCGGGTTTTCCTTCGCCGCCGTTTCCTCGACCTGCGTCACCATGTCGCCGAAGGGATCGTCAAAGGCCAGAGTCTCCTTCATAATCCCGATCAGATGATCGGCGATGGCTTCCTTGCCGGCAATCTCCGGCATCATGAGCAGTTCGTCGTAGGTAAAATCGATGTACTTGGAGGGTTTCTCGTCCTCGCCCTTGTGAGGCCATTCCTTGGTGTCGAGATTTTGCGCCAAACTGACCAGCGAGGTGTCCGCCATGATGGAATGGCGGAATTTCTTGCGAATCTCATCCCAGTCGGCAGTGGTGTATTTTCCCATGTGAGTATGTGGTGGCTGAATTGATTAGAGGGGGGCGTTTTCCATGATTTCGTTCGCGAGCATCAGGTAGTCATTGGCCACACTGTCCTCATCCGTGCCCTCGGTGCCGACCAGGAAAACCGGCAGGCCCAGGGTGACCGCCCGGCGGACGATCATGGCATCACGGATCTGCGTCGTGCAGATCTTGGCCGACGGGGCGCAGCCCCGCTTCTGGGTCTTGAATTGATTCAGGCGAAGCTGCATGCGCATCTTCGGCACCTCAATGTCGGTATTGGCCTTGATGGAGTTGAACACGATGCCGTAAACCATCGCCGCCTGGCCCATGGCCGTCGTGCGAAAACTGGCGGAACTCTGCTGGAACCGGAGCATTTTCTCCACCAGCAGGGTGAACCCGATCAGGCTGAGTGCATCCGGGTTGGACGGAACGTAAAGTTCGTTCGCGCAATACACGCCGTTCTGGGACGCCCGGAGGACGTTCGGCGGGCAGTCAAACAGGATGAAGTCGTAGTTGGCCTCGATCTCGGCGAGCTGCTCCTGAAAAATTACGTAGGAGGGACGCTTCGGATCCGGCTTATATTCGCCCTCCAGATCGACCAGGTTGAAGGTGGTCGGCACCAGATCCAGACCCGGGAGCAATTTTTCCCCGTCCTTCCCTTCCACCACATCCTTGATGACACAATCTTTCAGCCGCGCCGTACCCGGATCAAAAATCGAATACACCGATCCCGTGCCCGTGGCATTGATTTTATTCCAGCGCTCCAAGCGCATCAGCCAGATGCTGGCGTTGGACTGGGTGTCAAAATCCAAGAGCAAGACGCGCATGCCCCGCCGCGCCAAACTGGCGGCCGTATTTACGATCAACGAAGTCTTGCCGACACCGCCCTTGTAGTTGAGGAAGGCTATCTTGCGTGCCATTTGGTGGGTTGGGTAATTTCAAAACACCATTGCACACCCAGCTGACGGGGTGCGAGTTAAAAATCTTACGAACTTTTGGTTTCCGCCGGAGCCCATTTCCGCTAACCATCGGATCATGAACGAGACCAGCTTGCAGGAAACCTTTGCGCCGCAGAGCATCTGCTTTGGCTGCGGCCCCGCGAATGCCCAGGGGCTCAGGATCCGGAGTTTTGTGCATGGCGACGAGGTCCGGGCGACTTGGCAGCCTCAGCCGCACCATGAGGCTTTTCCCGGCATGCTGAACGGGGGCATCATCGGCTCGCTCCTCGACTGCCATAGCAACTGGACCGCCGCATGGCACATCATGAAGCAAAATGGCCTGACCCATCCCC
>JBAXWQ010000223.1:0-5514 GCA_037128315.1 Opitutia bacterium
CCCACCGTAGAGCTGTGCTGGGCCGCCGAGGTGTAGGCCGCGACCGACTTGGCATCCAGCGAAGCCACATCCGCATTGATGCCCACGCCGGGCTGGATCCAATTGACGACCACCAGCCCGATGATGAGCGCGAGCGTGGAGACGACCTCGAAATACAGCAGCGCCTTCAAGCCGACCCGGCCGATTTTCTTCAGGTCCCCCATCCCCGCGATGCCGGTGACGACCGTCGTGAAGATGATCGGGGCGATCAGCATCTTGATCAGCTTGATGAATGCGTCGCCCAGCGGCTTCATCGCGGCGCCCCAGGCCGGCTCCGTGTAGCCCAGCATGACCCCCAGCACGATGGCCACGAGTACCTGGACGTAGAGATGGCGGAGAATTTTCATAGGGTGCAAACCGGTCCGAATTCGGGCCGACTGGGAGTGTGGTGGATCCTAATGCAGTTACGCTTTGGCGCCTAGGTGGGGGCTTAGCCGGAGGGGGGAGCGTAGAACTACGTAGTTTCCCGCCCCGGGGCAAGTCCCAGGAATATTCCCGCATAGCTTGTCGCATTTTCCCCTCCTCTGCATGTAGCGGCGAGCACCAGCGAGCCGTGGTCGTCGGCTCGCTGGCGCTCGCCGCTACCCCCGCAGACCAAGCCGTCCCTCGATCAGGGACTAATGCCCCACCCCGGCCTGGTGCTCCTGGATGTATTCCTGCTTGAGGCCGAGCTGCTCCGGGGCGTGCAGCACCAGCATCTTCATGCGGATATCGGCGGGCACGGTGGTCGTGGTGAGCTTCGACCCCACGATCATCAGGCCGATCGCCAGCGGCACGGTCCAGATCGCCGGCTGCTCGCACAAAATGCGCAGCAACGGGTTGACCTTCCAGAAGGCCGCGAGATCGACCAACTTGAGGTCGCTGACATTGATGATGGTGGTGCAGGCCAGGGCGGCGAGTCCGCCGCCGAGCATGCCGACGGCCGCCCCGCGCATCGTCATGCCGCGCCACCAGACGCTCATGAACAGCAGGGGGAAATAACTGGCCGCCGCGATGGCGAAGGCCTGCCCGACCATGAAGTTGATCTGCAGCTGCTCGACCTGCGTGCCCAGGCCGATCGCGACCGCCCCGATCACCACCGCCGCGACCTTGAAGGCGAACATGCGCTCCGCGGCCGAGGCCCGCGGCCGGAGCATGCGCCCATACACATCGTGGGCCAGGGCCCCGGTCATCGAGACCAACAGGCCGCTGAAGGTGCTCATGAAGGCGGCAAAGGCGCCCGCGCAGGTGATGCCGCTGAGGATGCTGCCCCAGACGCCGCCGTGCTCGTTCAGCACGCGCGGCAGTTCCAGCACGACCTTGTCGGTCCCTTTCGCGCCGGTGCCGGCATACAGTTCCGGCAGCAGATCCCGGCCAAGAACGCCGAAGATGGGCGGGAACACATAGAATACCCCGATGAGAATCATGACCCACATGGTGGTCTTCTTGGCGGCCACGCCGTCGGGGTTCGTATAGAACCGCACCAGGATGTGTGGCAGCCCCGCGGTGCCGCAGACCAGGGCAATGATCAGGGAATAGGTATACAACAGCGAATAGGGCCGCGCCTGCTCCGCGGTGAGCCCCGCCGTCTTGGCCGCCTTGGTGGTCAGCGGGCCGAACGGCGAAACCCAGGCCGCATCGGCCGGAGCTTTTTCCCCCACCGCCTTGCGCTCAACCCTGTAGCCGGGGTCGCTGACCCCGGAACCGGCCTCAGCGAGGCCGGCTACAGCGCCCGCCGGGGCCCGTTTTTCCGTCCGCCCGTCATTGGCGCCGACGTGGTGGCCGTAAAAACCGTAGACCGACATCAGCACGAACACCGGCACGCAGATCGCGAACAGCTTGATCCAGTACTGCACCGCCTGCACCAGCGTGATGCCCTTCATGCCCCCGAGGGCGACGTTCAGGGTGATGACCGCGCCGACGAGCACCACGCCCACCCAGTAGGGCAAGCCCGGGAAAATGTAGGCGAGGGTCGTGCCCGCGCCCTTCATCTGCGGCATGGTGTAGAAAAAGCCGATGAAGAGCACGAAGCACACGGCGATCTTGCGAAACACCGGCGAATCGTAGCGGCCCTCGGCGAAATCGGGGATGGTGTAGGCCCCGAACCGGCGCAGCGGGCCGGCGATGAACAGCAGCAGAAACAGATAGCCGCAAGCGTAGCACACCGGGTACCAGAGGGCGTCATAGCCACTCGACATCACCATGCCAGCCACGCCCATGAAAGAGGCCGCAGACAGGTATTCGCCGGAAATCGCCGAGGCATTCCAGCCGACGGACACCGAGCGGCCGGCCACGAAAAAATCGCTCGCGGTTTTCGAGGTCCGGGCCGAGCGGAAGCCCATCCAAATGGTCACGACCACCGTGACGAAGGAAAAGGCGAAGATCCACGGATCCACCCCGGCAAACAGGGCCAACGGCTGGGCGAGGTGATTCACTTGCCCGCCTCCTTGCGCCCCGCCTTGACCGCGGCGACCTCATCGTTTTCCAGCCAGATGGAGCGGCGGATGAAATACCACGAGATACCCCAGACCGCGGGAAAGAACAGGACGCCCAGCAACAGCCAGCTGAGGGTAAACCCCGCGATCCGGGTGGCCATGAGCTGGGGGGCAAAATAATTAGCCAGGGGCAGGCCCAGCAGGACGATCAGAAACGCAGCCGCACAGGCCACGGATAATTTCAACTGGCGGCGCATCAGCGTGTGGAGGAACTCCTCGCTGTGCACGCGATCCTGGGGTGAGGGAGGCGGCGGCATCGGGCTGGACGATGCCGGGGCAAGGGCCGCAAGCAACAGGGATTTTGGCGGGAGACCAGTCGGTAGGGCGCGGACTCCGCGCCGTTCCCGGCGGCGAAGGGACTCGCCGTCCCACCAGCCACCCGATGCCTCAGTAATCCAGAAACTTCATCGGCGCCAGCTTCACCTTGAAGCGCTCACTGTAGGGCTTGACCCGCTTGAAGTCCGTCCGGGTGGACGAGTAGTTGCCGCCCACCTTCACCAGCAGGATCGAGCCCTCCCCGCCGACCCGCAGCGCGGTGATGGGCGGGGCATATTGCGGATCGATACTGGTGAAATCCATGTCGCCCTCCCCGGAGGTCAGCTTGAGAATCATCATCAGCCGGAACGCCTCGCGCAACCGGACCGCCACATTCTCCAAGGCCTGCCGCTCCTTGTTCACGCGGGCGGTGACGCGGAATTTGTCCGGCGGCAATCGCTGGTTGTCCGTCTTGATGAGCGACACCTCATAGGTGACTGTGGTGGCCGTCTCCTCCACCACGGTTGCCCGGGCCAGGTCGAGCAGTTCGCCCAGGGCGCGACGGTTCTTGCGACGCTTGTCGTGTTCCTCCCGCAAATTCTTGATCTGTCGCTCCGTCGGCTCTTTGCCGTCCAGCTTGAGGGGCGTCCACTGCTCCTCGTAGGGCAGCGATGGGTCGTAGCGTACGACAGTTTCCTCCTTCACCGCGCCTTCCCGGTTTTTGCTGACCGTCGTCTGGGTGTAGGCCCAGCGCTCACTATCGAGAGCGGATTTCCGGATGGCCTCCGCCAGCAGCGGCGGCGTGCCCACCGGCGTGGAAACGGGCCCGACCGACTTGGGCAGGGCCGCGGCGGAGACGTCGGTGAGGCTGGCCGGGGGCGTCTCGTCGGCCTGCGCCCATCCCCGAATAGGTAGCGACAGCGAAAGAACGACGGTGAGAACAAAAAGGCGCATGGTCCTGAGGACCATGCGCCAGAATATTGTTACGGCAAATAATTTGGGGCAGGCTTTGTGCAAGGCAGGGCGCGGATTCCGCGCCGTGCCGCGGCGGTGACCGGCCTGCGCCAAGGCTTACGCCGTCGCCAAGCCTATGACGGACAAGACGGCCCGGCAAGAGGGACTCACCGCCCTACCCATTTGCCGGCGCCCGACCGGCCTACATCCGGCAGATCAGGAGCTCGCGCTCGAACATCAGCTCCTTGGGCAGATGGGAGTGCAGGTCGATGAACAGTTCCTCGTGGCCCAGCACTTCGGCGCGCCACGCGGCGCGGTCAAAGGCCTGCAGTTCCTCGAACTTCTCCTGGGGGAAATCCATGCCTTCCCAATCGATGTCCTTGTAGCGGGGCATCCAGCCGATGGGCGTCTCCTTGGCCCGGCCGCCGGCGCGCACCCGGTCCGTGATCCACTTGAGGATGCGCATGTTCTCGGAAAACCCGGGCCACATGAACTTGCCGTCCTTGTCCTTGCGGAACCAGTTCACGTGGAAAATGCGCGGGGTCTCGGAGAGGTTGCGCTGCATCTTGATCCAGTGCCGGAAGTAGTCGCCCATGTTGTAGCCGCAGAACGGCAGCATGGCGAAGGGGTCGCGCCGGACCTTGCCGATCGTGCCCGCGGCGGCCGCGGTCATCTCGGAACCCATCGTGGCGCCGATGTAGACGCCGCTCGACCAGTTGAAGGCCTGGAAGATCAGCGGCATGGTGGTGGCCCGCCGGCCGCCGAAGATGAAGGCGCTGATCGGCACGCCCTCGGGATTCTCCCAATCCTTGTCGATCGTCGGGCATTGCGAGGCCGGGGCCGTGAAGCGGGAATTCGCATGCGCCGCCTTCGCGCCCGTCTGCAGCGCCATCTCGGGCGTCCAGCGCTTGCCCTGCCAGTCCGTGCACTCGGCGGGAGCATCGCCCGTCATGCCCTCCCACCAGACGCCACCGTCGGGCGTGAGGGCGACATTGGTGAAGATGGTGTTCTTCGAGAGCGCCGCCATGGCGTTCGGGTTGGTGGAATGGCTGGTGCCGGGCGCCACGCCGAAGAAGCCGGCCTCGGGGTTGATAGCGCGCAGCCGGCCCTCGGCGTCGGGTTTGATCCAGGCAATGTCATCGCCCACGGTCCAGACCTTCCAGCCCTTCTGCACAAAATGCTTCGGCGGGATGAGCATGGCAAAATTGGTCTTGCCGCAGGCGCTGGGAAAAGCCGCCGCCACGTAGGTCTTCTTCCCCTGGGGGTTCTCGACGCCGAGGATGAGCATGTGCTCGGCCATCCAACCCTCGTCTCGCGCCATCGCGCTGGCGATGCGCAGGGCGAAGCACTTCTTGCCAAGCAGCGCGTTGCCACCGTAGCCGGAGCCGTAGGACCAGATCTCGCGGGTCTCGGGGAAGTGGACGATGTATTTCTCCTTGTTGCACGGCCAGGGCACGTCCTTCTCGCCCTTGGCCAGCGGCGCGCCGACCGAGTGCATGCAGGGCACGACGCGCTTGAAATCCTTGTCGATCAGATTGAAGACCTTCTGGCCGATGCGCGCCATGATGCGCATGTTGACGACCACATAGGCCGAGTCGGTCAGCTGCACGCCGATCTGCGACATGGGCGAGCCGATGGGCCCCATGCTGTAGGCGAGCACATACATCGTCCGGCCCCTCATGCAGCCGTCGAACAGCCCGCGCAGGGTCTTCTTCATCTCGTAGGGGTTGACCCAGTTGTTGGTCGGGCCGGCGGCGTCCTTGGACTGGCTGCAGATGTAGGTGCGGTCCTC
>JBAXWQ010000224.1:0-5499 GCA_037128315.1 Opitutia bacterium
GCCGCATCCCCAACCCGACAGATCCATCGGGTGAGGGTTTGTTGGTCTGAGAAGACATTCGGCGCCGTGACGGCCTCGACCCTGTCCAGAAAAGGCCAAATCGTGTCGCTGTCCTGCACCACCAGATCGCCCCCGGCAAGCTGACCCTCCTCGGCGAGTCTCGAGAACACCGCGGGGGTCACCACGATCGCCGCCAACGCCTTGTCCTCCAGGATGGGCAGCAAAATTGATTCGTCGGTGACGACATAATAGAAACGGTTGTCCGGCGATTGGGCCCGGAGTTGGCGCACCCGGTCCCGCACCTGCCCCAGCAGCGGGCAGGTGACGGTTTCAAACCGGTCGCGATCCACGAGCGAGGCGAGCATGGCGGACGGGCCCCGATTAAAGGACAGCAAGGGGGCGGCGATCACACTGGCCACCACCACCACCAGATAACTCCCGCGCAGAGCCCCGCTCCACCGCCGCTCCCGCGCCCAAAGTGCGGCGACCACGGCCAGGGTGCCGAGGGCGTACCAGCTGATCAGGTAACGATTGGTCCAGCTGTTGTAGGCCACCGTCATGCTGACCAACCAGAAGCCCAAGACCCCCGCCGCCGCCAGCTGCCACCAGAGCTCGCGCGGCCGCCAGAAAAAACAGGCGCAGAACATGAGCGCAATCGCCAGTGTGCCGACCGGGCCATAGCCGCTCAATTCTTCCAGGCCCGACTGCGTGAAAAACAAGTGCTGATCACGGAATCTGGGATCGATTCCCGCATCGGTCACACCCGCCCAGCCGAGGACTTTTCTCGTGACGCCGGCCAAGGCCCAAGGGGCAACCTGCCCTTCGCCAAAGTGCGTCGGACCCACATAAACCCCGGCGGCCCCATGGCGAATCAGGTTGGCCAGGCCGCCTCGGACTCCATCGTGATTGCTCAGGCGATGGATAAGCTGGGGCGGACCGAGCGGATGGCCGTAAATGCGCGCCGACTCAATGTAGGTTTCGACACTCCCAAAGAGGAGCACGGCGGCCAGCAATCCAGTCCCGGCCTGCAGGACCAGTTTTCGCTGCCCCCGGAGTTCCCACAGGGTCCAGAGGGCGAGGATGAGACCATAAAGCAGGCCGGATGATTTCACCCCCGTCATGAAACCGATAGCCAGGACCATCCAGGCAAGGTGACCCCCGCCTCCTTCCCGGCGCCAACGTCCGCGGGCATAAACCCAGACGGCCCCGCAAAACAGAAGGGGGATGTCGTTTTTCGTGCTGGTGCCCTGATAAACCAGGCAAGGCAAAGCCAGCAGGCTCAGGACTGCCACCCAAGCGGCATCAACCCCGCAACGAGCCCGCATCAAGGTGAAAACCACCTGGCAGATGCCGATGAGGCAGAAAAAACCCGGCAGGGCATAACCCCAGCCCAGACGCAGGAAGGGCAGATGGACGACATCATACGACCAGGGAAAGATGACATGAAAGACACTCGTGAAGAAATCGCTGTTGAATAGCCCGCCCCGGGCCGCGAGCTCGACCCGGGCCAGGTTGTACATCTGGGAATCAATCGTCGTGACGGGTGCGACCAGCGCGTAAATGCCCCAATAGACCAAGGCGCCCCAGACGAAGGTCCGGGCGAATCGGCCGAGGGCACTGGGGGCAGATGCGTCCATGGTCAGCCCAAAATCAAGATCAGCCGAGCCACCAACGAAACCAGCATGAGGCCGCCGAGAATCGTGTAGGGCAGATTCCTGGCCTGGCTCGCCGCTTGCAGGATCCGGCTCAGGTGACTGGAGATAAAGTTAATGGTGAACCGATAATCAATCAGGCGGATTGGGCAATCTTCCAGCGGAGATGAATTCGCCAGGAAGGGGACGCAACGGCCCTTGCCCGGCCCGTGATGCCGGAGCCCGAAAATCAGGCTTCCGTTGGGCGGGCCCCGCCCTAGCGTTTCTCCCGATCCCGCATGAAACTCACCATTGTCATTCCCTGCTATAACGAGCGTAAAACCATTCGCACGATTGTCGATGCGGTGCGCGCGGCCCCCGTGGCGGACAAGGAGATCATCATCGTGGACGACTGCTAGAATGACGGCACCCGGGAGCTGCTGCGGGCGGAGATCGAGCCGCTGGTGGCGCGGGTCATCTATCACGATGCGAACCAAGGCAAGGGCGCGGCGCTGCGCACCGGTTTCGCGGCGGCGACCGGTGACGCCGTCATCGTGCAGGACGCCGACCTGGAGTACGACCCGCAGGAGTTCCCGCGCCTGCTCAAGCCCATCCTCGACGGCAAGGCCGACGTGGTCTTTGGCTCGCGCTTCATGGGGGCGGAGGCGCACCGGGTGGTTTATTTCTGGCACATGGTCGGCAACCGCTTCCTCACCCTGCTCTCGAACATGTTCACCGGGATCAACCTCACGGACATGGAAACCTGCTACAAGGTGTTCCGCCGCGAAGTGCTGCAGAATATCAAGCTGGAGGAAAATCGCTTTGGCTTTGAGCCGGAGATCACGGCCAAGATCGCCGCCCTGCCGGACTGCCGCATCTACGAGGTGGGCATCTCCTATTACGGGCGCACCTACGCCGAAGGCAAAAAAATCGGCTGGCGCGACGGCTTCCGGGCGATCTACGCCATCCTGAAATATAACCTGCTGCACTGAGCCCCGGGTGCGCCACCATGCTCCTTTCCGTTGCCGGTGATCTGTTGCTGTTCAGCGTCACCGGGCTCGGGCTCGGAATTTTCTTCGCGACCTGGTTCCATAGCTTCAGCCCGCTGGATCGCCTGAGTCTGGGACTGGCCGCGGCGATGATCTTGCTTTATCTGGTCAGCTTCGCGCGCTACCTCCTCGCGCTGCCGCCGGCCGCCCTGTGGCTGCTTGTCGTCCTCGCCTTGGCCCTTGTCGCGTTGCGGCATAAAATGGTCCGGGCCTTGGGCCAGAACGAGGAGATACGGCGCGCCCTCGGTTACTGGGTCGTCCTCGCGGGGTGGTGCCTGGGCTGGCAGATGCTGATTGTCAGTTATTCCGGCGGCAGCTGGTCGGGCGATTGGCAGGAACACTATGATCGGGCCCACTTTTTCCTGCAGCGCTGGCCGACGGACCATCTCTTTATCGGCGTGTATGCTTTGCCGGCCCGCCCCCCGCTGGCCAACCTGGTGATCAGCGGATTCCTCGGCCTGAGCGGTGGCGCTTTTTTCCATTTCCAAGTCTTCAGCACGCTGCTGGCGACACTGGTGCTCTTACCGCTGGCCAGCCTGGTGCAAAAACTCCAACCGGGCGGGCGCGCACAGGGGATCCTGCTCGGCCTGCTCATGCTCAGTCCGCTATTTGTCCAGAATGCCACCTTCCCCTGGACGAAGCTGCCGGCGGCGTTTTTCATTGTTCTGGCCGTGGGCCTGCTGTCCCACCCGACTCCGGCGGTGGCCGCGCGGTCGCTGACCTACGCCTTGGTTGCGCTGGCCGCGGCACTGCTCACGCACTATTCCGCCGCACCTTGGTTGATCGCCGGTGGCGGCGCCTGGTTGGCGGCGTATCACGGTCAACTCCACCTTCCAGCGTATCGAAGGGGAATCGCGCTCGGCGTGCTCCTGGGCTCGCTGCTTTTCCTGACCTGGCTCGGCTGGTCGGTGTCGACCTATGGTACCAAAATTACTTTTACCGCCAACACCACCAGCAGTCTCGCCTTCGCCCTGCCCCTGGGGGACCAAATTCACGCCACCTTCGGCAACATCTACCGGACGCTGGTACCCGCATGGCTTTGGGAAGGCCTGCCCGCCCTGCTGCAGCAGGAGAGCATCGTGGCCCGCCTGCGGGATCGCTGGTTTTGTCTCTATCAACTCAACCTGCCCCTGGCCTTCGGCCTCGGCGGCGTGGTGGTGCTCGGCCGGCTGATTTTGACGCGGTCGAGGCAAGGTGACACCCAGGCACGTTTCTGGTGGGTGCTCGTGATCTTGATCGTTGGACTCAGTTCCGCCATCCATCCGTCCGATCCCCTGGGATTGACCCACATCAGCCTGCAACCCCTGGTGTTGCTGGGTCTGGCCTGGCTCGCCGCCCGCGGCCCGCTGCTGCCTGCCGCGTGGGTTCGCCTGTGGATGTTCGGACTCGGGGTGGATTTTATCTTCGGCGTGGCGCTGCATTTCGGCGTGCAATCGCTGTGGCTGGAACACTGGCTGAATCCGGGACTCACGGAGCTCGAATATTTTCGCCGGTTCAGCCAACCGGCGGCGGCCAATTATTTTGGCCGGCTCAGGATCGGGGCGGAGCATCTCGCGACCGGCATCACTCCCGCCGTGGCGCTGCTGCTGCTGGTGATCTGTGCGTTGTTCACCCTGGTCTCGCGGCGTTCCTCGGCCGGCACCCGCCAGCTGTAAACCCGGCCGCGCCGCACGGCATGACCGGGTGATTGAATAATGCTTCCCTGTCCGCAAGGGACGACTACCTTGGCGCGTGAGTCGAGCGATGTGTATGGTGGCAAAAAATGACAGCTTATCAAAACCCGCCGCAGCCATCGCGATTTTGGCCAGCCTGGGCTTTGCCGCATTCACCTCCCACATGTGGGAGGATTTTTTGATCACCTTTCGGGCCAGCCTCAACCTGGCCACCGGGCACGGTTTAGTTTTCCAGCCGGGCGAACGGGTGCATAGCTTCACCTCGCCGCTCGGCACGCTGCTGCCCGCGCTGTTCGCCCTCGGGGATGGACCGGCGGTGGAACTCCGGGCCCTCTGGTGGTTTCGCCTGACCAGTGTCGCCGCGCTCGGCCTTGCCCTAGGGCTGGCGGCGCGTGAATTTTTCCGGGGCCGGCTGACTACCTGGGCGGCATTTGTCGGATGCGGACTATGGGCTTTCGATCCGAAGATCGTGGATTTTTCCATCAATGGAATGGAGTCCGCCCTGCTGATCCTGTTTGTCGTCCTGACATGGCGGGCCCTCATCAACGGGCCCGGCGTCTGGCCCCTGGCCTTGGCTTTCGCCGGGCTGCAGTGGACCCGTCCGGACGGCTGCATTTTTTTCGGGCTGCTGACGGTCGCCTGGTTGGGCTGGGGCGAGAAACCCGCCGCTGCTCCCGGAGCCAAGGCCGGGCGCCGGTTGATCCGGGCCCTCGCCCTGGGCGGGGCCCTGTATCTGCCCTGGCTGGTGTTTGTCTGGCTCTATTACGGCTCGCCTATACCTCATACCATCATCGCAAAGTTTTCCGCCCAGCCCCTGCTGGATACAATCGTCCGGCTGACGCTCTATCCCCTTCGGCTGCTTATCGGGCATGTGACCCTGCATGATATTTTCATGCCCGCCTATTTTTATTTCGGCGGCTGGCCCGCGGGCTTGGCTTGGCTGGCGCGGCTTCTCGGAGTTGGCGCCGCGCTCACCTGGTGTTGGCCCAAAGTGAAGCCGGCTGGCCGGGTCGCATCCGCCGCCGTGTTCCTTGGCGGATTCTATCTCGAATATATCCCGGGGTCGCCCTGGTATTTTCCCGGCTGGCAGATCCTGGCCTGCATCAGCTGGGCATATCTACTCGACGCCTTTGCCCGGCGCATTGC
>JBAXWQ010000225.1:0-5498 GCA_037128315.1 Opitutia bacterium
CCAGGGCCGCAGCCGCCCGGAGCCGGGAACCCTGGCGGAGCCGCCCGAGCAAGGCCGAATAGGCCCGGCCCAGCAGCGGCAGGCGCGGCAGGCGCTGATCAAGACGAAAAGCGATCATGACGAAAAACAACACCAGGAGCCAGGGCAGGTAGCTCCAGACGCTCTCGCCCATCAGCGCGAGGGGCAGCCGCCCCACCCCGCCCGCCAAGGCGCCCAGCGCCGTGTAGCCGGCCAGCCGCGTCAGGTGATAGGTCGAAGCCACCACCTGCGGGTCGCTGTCCTCCTTCACCGCCGGCATCAAGGTGCAGGCCAGGGGACCGCACATGCCGGCGCAGTGCACACTCGTAACCAGCCCGGCAAAAAATGCTGTGCCCGGCCCGGTGATGCCGGCGAGTTCGTGGGTCATCGCCGACCTCCTTGGGTGGCAAGTGGCACATCCTGGATCTGCGCCTGATGCGCCGCGCGAAACGCCGCATAGTATGCCGCGAATAGCCCGGCAAAGACCAAAACGACGAGGAACCAGGGGCGCAGCTTAGTCATGGGCGTCTCCCTTTTTCTTCGCCGGGTGCTTCCGCTCCTCATCATCCTCGTGGAGCAGGCGGGGATCAGGCCCCATGAACTCAACCTCGCGGGTCAGGGCGAAGGTGCGGGCGGCGTCCGTCACCTTGACCGAGAACTTAAACGGACCGTTGTAGTGCTCGCGATCAACGAGCAGCACGAGCGGGCTAACCAGCTCCGCCATCGGCGCCAGCGTGACGGGGCCGGCAAAGCCCGTCTGCCGGATGCCGGCGGGCACCCCCTCGGTGCTGACCAAGAACGTCGCCGGGACCGTGCGCTTGTTCACGATCCGCACCATGAACTGGTCCCGGACCTCTTCCGACCCGACAAAATAGGCGGCCCCGGACATCCGGTAGACGAGGAAGTTGGCGGGTTTCACCGTTGAAAACGACCAGATGGCGACGGTGGCGCCTACCGCCAGCAGGACCCCGTAAAGGATGATGCGCGGGCGAATCCAGCGCGTGACCCCGCCGCTGAGGCCCGCCAGCGAATCATAGCGGATGAGCCCGGTGGGGCGGCGGACCTTGATCATGACCTCATCACACGCGTCGATGCACGCGGCGCAGCCGATGCACTCGAGCTGCAAACCGTGACGGATGTCGATGCCCGTCGGGCAGACCTGCACGCAGCGATTGCACGCGATGCAGTCGCCTGTGGTCGCCGGCGGAGGCGCAAACACGGTCGCCTGATGGGCCGCGGCGCGGGGCAGGTCCTCCGTCCCGTCGTGCCGAAGCTTGCCCCGGGGCTCGCCACGCCGGGCGTCATAGCCGATCACCAGGGTGTGGTCATCCGTCAGCGCCGATTGCAGCCGGCCATAGGGACAGATGACGATGCATAGCTGTTCGCGGAACCAGGCGAAATTGAAATACAGCAGGCCCGCGGCAATGAAGACAAAGAGGAAGGCCGACCAGTGCTCGCCGGGCGTTTCGTGCATGAACAGCCACAATTCGGGCAGGCTGACAAAATAGGCGAGAAACAGGTGGGTGATCGCGAGGGACGCCAGGATGTACAGGGTGTGCTTGAACAGGCGGCGGGCGAACTTGGCCCCGCTCATCGGTGCCAGCTTGAGCGCCCGGCGTGCCGGGGCGTCGCCCTCGATCCAACGCTCGATCCGGCGATAAACATGATCCAGAAACACGGTCTGGGGACAGGCCCAGCCACACCAGAGCCGGCCGAAGAGCGCGGTGAGGAAAAACAGGGCGAACCCCAGCCCGCTGACCCCGAAAAACAGCAGCCAGGAATCCTGGGCCGCGAGCGTGTAGCCCAGGAAATGGAAACGCCGCTCGGCCACATCAAGGAAGACCGCGGGATGGCCGTTGACCGGCACCCACGGGAGCAGCAGGTAGACGGCGATCAGGACATAAGCGCTGAGCCGGCGCGCACTCAGGAACCAGCCGCGCGCATCGGCGGGATAAAGAAAGTAGCGCGAGCCGTCCGTGTTGATGGTCGTGACGGAGTCCCGGACCGGACGGTGCGGGGTGTCGCGGGTCGGACGGGGCGGGGCCGGTCTGGGATCTTCGCTCATCGGTGGGGGGAGCCAGCGGGAGGGCGGCGCGGGCCGAGCGCCAGGGGCGATCAGCTAGCGCCGCGCTCGATCACTTGTTCTCTGCCTGAACCGTGATGGGCTCACCCTTTTGATGGCGACTGAGGACGTAGGCGACCACCTCGACGGTCTTTTTCTGTCCGATGACCGGTTCCCAGGCGAGCATGCCCTTGACGATGACGCCCTTCGAAACGGTGGTGTAGATTTCCTTGGGGGTCCCGCCGTGAATCCAGGCCATGTCCGTCAGATCGGGCCCGATGGCGGTGGGACTCTCGGACTTGCCGCGCATGCTCGGCAGATGGCAGGGAATACACAAAGAATTGAAGGTCTGCCGGCCCGCATCGACAAAAACCGGATTGGTGCTCATCTCCCAGAATTTGTTGTCGTTGGTCACATCGATGGAGTCGGCCAGCTTGAGGGCGGCGATCCGCGCCATCTCCGCATCGACCTGCGCCCCGGGCGGCGCCACCAGGCCGGCGATCATGTAGACGAACCAGTAGGCGATCCAGAAGACGATCGCCCCGTACAGGGTGTTGAGCCACCAGTTCGGCAGGCGCTGGTCGTACTCCTGGATGCCATCATAGGAATGAGGGCGGAGTTGAGGCTCGGAATCGTTCCCGGCGGGAGGTTGCTGATGAGGATTCATGAGGGAGGCAATCGAAGTTGGTGAGCGGCGCGGGCCGCAGGGCCGTCAGCCGCCGAAGGCGGCAACGGCCAGCACGCGAGGCGGGTTACTCGTTGTCAAAAGGCAGGCGGGCCAGCTGGTCGGCCTGCGCCGGTTTCATGTTCGTGGCGCGCCAGGCGGCGACCAGGTAGACGCACGACGCGACGGCGAGGGCGACGACGGGAAAAATAAGCTGCCAGTCTTCGTAAATGATGCGGCGGAGCATGGGGGTGTTGTTTGAGGATTAAAGGAGTGAGTAGCGAGTAGCGGGTAGTGAGTAGAAAATGATACCGGGGTGGCGCAAAGTGTTAGGAGTGTGAAATCGGGAGGTTTGTAATGCTCGCTACTCGCTACTTGCTACCCGCTACTGGAACCGTGGCCGGTTCCCAGGTCTTGCCCAGGCACTGGAGGTAGGCGATGAGGGCGACCACCTCGCGATCGGGATCGACAAAGCGACCCTGGGCGCGGAGGGCCTTGGCGATGTCCTTCGCTTGTTCCTTGGCGAGGGTGTCGATCAGGGCGGGCGACCATGAGGGGAACGGCACCCCGAGCATCCGCTGCACGCGGATTTTGGCGGGAAGGATGGCGTAGTCGGTATTCTGTTTCATCAGCCAGGTGTAGGCCGGCATGTTGGAACCGATGGAAACATTGCGCGGGTTCTCCAGGTGGTCGTAGTGCCACGCGTCGTTGTACTTGACGCCGACGCGGGCCAGGTCCGGGCCGGTGCGCTTGGAGCCCCACTGGTAGGGATGGTCCCAGATGGATTCACCGAGCCGGGAGTAATCCCCGTAGCGCATGACATCCGGCACCAAAGTGCGGATCATCTGCGAGTGGCAGTTGTAGCAGCCCTCGCGCACATAAAGGTCGCGGCCGGCGAGCTCCAGCGGGGTGTAGACCCGGGCGACGCGATCCTCGGTCTGCAGCCGGCGGTCGATCGTGAGCATGGGGATGATCTGGATCATCCCGCCAATGACCACGGAGAGGAAGGTCAGGATCGTGAACGGCAGCGCGTTGACGAGCAGCCGGTCATACCACGCCCCCCATTCAGTGCCGCGGGTTTCGTAGTGGCCGATGGCCAGCAGGACGCACAAGGCGGTGCCGATGAGCCCGAGAATGTTCAGCCAGCCGCTGGTGAACATCCAGATGAAGGAGCCCAGCAGGGCGATGGCGCAGTACATCACCGGGGCGTTGAGGAAGGTGCCGCGCACCCCGAGGTGGTCGGCCGGATTGGCCGGCTCGACAAACACCTGCATCGTGCCGTTGACCACGCTGGCGCCGCGAATGCTGCGCCAGACGTTATAGATCATCAGGATAAAGCCCGAGAGGTAGAGGGCGCCTCCGACCACGCGCAGCAGCATCAGCGGGCGGATGGCGTTGAGGGTCTCGAGGAAGTTGGGGTACTTGAGAATGGTGCCGTTGTCCGCCGTGGCGTTCAGCATCAGGCCCTGGTTGATCCCCGACGCCCACATGGAGGAGACGTAGATCAAAATGCCCGTCAGCCCGAGCCAGAAGTGCAGGTTGGCCAGGGCGGTGGAGTGCAGGGGGCGATTCCAGAGGCGCGGCACGAGCCAGTAGAACATGCCGGCCGCCATGAAGCCGTTCCAGCCGAGGGCGCCGGCATGGACGTGGGCGATGATCCAGTCGGTGTAGTGCGCGAGCGCATTGACCGACTTGATCGAGAGCAGCGGCCCCTCAAAGGTCGCCATGCCGTAGAAGGTGACGCCGGCGGCAAAGAACTTGATGACCGGATCCGTCCGGAGCTTGCCCCAGGCGCCGCGCAGCGTGAGCAGACCGTTCAGCATGCCGCCCCAGGACGGGGCCCAAAGCATCAGCGAGAACGTCATGCCGAGCAGCTGGAGCCAATTCGGCAGCGCGGTGTTCAGCAGATGGTGCGGGCCGGCCCAGATGTAGAGGAAGACGAGCGACCAGAAATGAATGACCGACAGCCGGTAGGAATACACGGGCCGTTCCGCCGCCTTCGGCAGGAAGTAATACATGATGCCCAAAATCGGCGTGGTGAGGAAGAAGGCCACGGCGTTGTGCCCGTACCACCACTGGACGAGGCCGTCCTGCACGCCGCCGAAGATCGGGTAGCTGTGCAGGAGCGAGGTCGGGATGGAGAGATGGTTGACGATGTACAGCATCGCCACCGTGATGATGGTCGAGATGTAGAACCAGATGGCGACGTAGAGGGACTTCTCGTTGCGGCGGGCCAGGGTCCAGAAAAAGTTAACGGCGAAGACCACCCAGATGAGCGTGACGGCGATGTTGATGGGCCAGATCAGCTCGGCGTATTCCTTGCCGCGGGTGAGGCCGAGCGGGAGGGTGACGGCCGCCGCGACGATGATCAGCTGCCAGCCCCAGAAGTGGAGTTGGGAGAGAAAATCACTCGCCAGCCGCGCTTTCACCAGCCGCTGCGTCGAGTAGTAGACGCCGGCGAACATCATGTTGCCGACGAAGGCAAAGATGACGGCGTTGGTGTGCAGCGGGCGCAACCGGCCGAAAGTAAGCCAGGCCTGGCCAAAATTGGCCTGCCAGAAGTTGAGCTGGGTGGCAATGAGCACACCGACCAGCATGCCGACCGCACCCCAGATGAGGGAGGCGAGCATGAATTGTCGGACGACTTTGTCGTTGAACTCGATGGTTACTTTTTGACCGGTTGTCATGGAGGGGGGCGTGGTGGGCGAATGAGTGGGAAAAGGCGGTCAGTCCACCGGCTTGCGGCAGCCCGCA
>JBAXWQ010000226.1:0-5428 GCA_037128315.1 Opitutia bacterium
GAGCCACCGAAGGCCTCCAGGTTCATGTAGTGGCGAGGACCTTCTTTGCGGTCCAGCTTCCAGTGCTCGGACTCTTCCAGCGGATGCAGGAGGTGCAAATTCGACGCACCGCCGAGAACAAGGACCAGGGAGCCCGGCGGCGGGTCTATCGTGATCCATCCGTGCCGCGCCCGCCGCGCCCGCTGCCGAAGCGGCGGCGAGTATTTCCGGCGGGTCCTGCGGCGCCGCTAGCTTAACCAAAAATCACGCCCCCAAGCCTCAGGCCTGACTCTATGGATCGGCTCTGAAAGGATGGAAGGGGTCAGAGGTGTGTGCCGCTTGGGCAGAGCCAGACACAATGGATGCGCCCGAGTGCTGATCGGCGAGTGGATTGAAAGACTTACACCTGGCCTTGACTAGGCCGTCAGATACGCGGTCGGGAATCCTGCTTGAAATGCAGGACACGACGGACGGCGACAACCCGGTTGGCTTCGTCCCAGATGAAGTAGATCGCGTAGGGAAATCGTTCTGTGGCGGCGAGACGATAGGAGCGAACTCGTGGGCGAAAGAGTTGGGGCGCGCTGGCGATCTGCGCGAACTTCGCTTCCACACGATGGAGAAAGTCGCGCCCCAAGCCGGCCTACTTTTGCTCATACCAGAGAAATGCATCCCGCAGGTCGGCCTCAGCCTGGGGAGCGACAATGAGCCGGTTGGTCACGTCTTGCGGGTGATGCGGGCCTTAACTTCGGCCCACGAGGAACCTTCAGTTGGATTGGCTTGGTAGGCGGCGTGGTCCTCGTCGAGGAGCTTGGCATGCCAAGCGGGAATGGTGAGTTGGTCGGGGTTGGCCGCGAGCGTGTCCCAGAGTTCCTCCACCAACTGAAGCTTCTCCGTCGGGGTGAGACGGTTGATCTCGGTCGTGAGGGCGGCTTTCATAGACGGCAAACTACTGGTTTCCTCTGGGAATTCAAGCTTTGGGGCTGCGTCCCTGATCACTTTCCTAGGTTCAGACCGCAGTTTGCGTCTAGTGCTGAAAGATTTAATATCTTATGCCCCGCACCTCGTAGACGTGAACGCTATGGAACACAGCTGTTACCTGGGTGCCCTCTGGAATTTGTTGGAACCCCATGGCCTCAATTGCCTCGGTGGAGAACATTACGGCCATTGGAGGAATCTCGTCAGTCTAGAGCATCGCGAGGATGTCGTTCAGCGTTTTACTGGGACGGAGGGCAGCAGAGGCTTTCTTGTCGTCGGGCTGATAATACCCGCCGATGTCGGTGGGCTTGCCTTGGACCGCAACCATCTCGGCGACGATCTGCTTTTCGCTGGCGGCGAGTTTCTCGGCGATCGGCGTGAAGATTTTCTTCAGGTCGGCATCGCTGTTCTGCGCCGCCAATGCCTGGGCCCAGTACAGGGCGAGGTAGAAGTGCGACCCGCGGTTGTCGATGCCGGCTCCCACTTTGCGGGCCGGGGACTTGTCCTGCTCCAGGAACTTGCCGTTCGCTTCGTCGAGCGTGTCGGCGAGGACCTTGGCCTTGGCGTGTTTCTGGGTGATGGCGAGGTGCTCGAAGGAGGCGGCCAGGGCAAAAAATTCCCCGAGCGAGTCCCACCGGAGGAAGTTTTCCTCCGTGAATTGCTGCACGTGCTTGGGCGCCGAGCCGCCGGCGCCGGTTTCGAAGAGACCGCCGCCGTTCATGAGCGGAACAATCGAAAGCATCTTGGCGCTGGTGCCGACCTCGAGGATCGGGAAGAGGTCGGTGAGATAGTCGCGGAGCACGTTGCCCGTGACCGAGATCGTGTCTTGGCCGGCCTTGAGCCGCTCCAGCGTGGCGAGACAGGCGGCGGCCGGCGGGAGAATCTTGATATCCAGACCCTGGGTGTCGTGCTGGGTGAGGCAGGCCTTCACCTTGGCGATGACCTGGGCGTCATGGGCCCGCTTCTCATCGAGCCAGAAAATGGCGGGCGTGTTGCTCAGCCGGGCACGGTTGACGGCCAGTTTCACCCAATCCTGCACCGGGGCATCCTTCGTCTGGCAGGCGCGCCAGATGTCGCCAGCGAGCACGGCGTGCTCGAGCAAAACCTGGCCGGGTGCTTGCCCGCCTTCGCCAGGCTTCGGCGCGGTGTTGCCCTCGAAGCTAACGACTCGAATGAGTCCGTTACCTGGGGCAACAAAGGTTTTGTTGTGGGAGCCGTATTCCTCGGCCGCCTGCGCCATGAGGCCGACATTGGGCACGCTACCCATGGTCTTCGGGTCAAAGGCCCCGTGCTTTTTGCAGAAATTAATCGTCGTCTGGTAGACCCCCGCATAGCAGCTGTCGGGTATGACGCAGAGCGTGTCCTGACCCTTGCCGGCGGTGTTCCACATCTGGCCGGAGGTGCGGATCATGGCGGGCATCGAGGCGTCGACGATCACGTCGCTGGGGACATGGAGATTGGTGATCCCCTTGTCGGAGTTGACCATCGCCACGGCGGGCCGGGCGGCAAACACCGCCGCAATGTCCGTCTCAATGGCGCTGCGCTGTTCCGCCGGGAGCTTTTGGATTTTCTCGACGAGATCGCCGAAGCCGTTGTTCAGGTCGACGCCGAGGGTCGCGAGGGTGGCCGCATGCTTGGCGAACAGGTCCTTGAAGAACACCCGGACCGCCAGCCCGAACATGATCGGGTCGGAGACCTTCATCATGGTGGCCTTGAGATGCAGCGAGAAAAGGACACCGTCCTTCTTGGCCTGGGCGATCTGCTGGGCATAAAACGCACCGAGCGCGTTCTTGCTCATGAAAGTGGCGTCGATGATCTCCCCGGCCTTGAGCGGGGTCTTTTCCTTGAGGACGACGGTGGGCTGCTGGACCTGGCCGGCCTTGGCGGCAACTTCGGACGGGGCGGCCGGGACAAACTCGATGCGCACGGTGGTGGCCGCGGCGACGGTGACGGACTTCTCGTTGGAAAAGAAGTCGTCATGGCCCATCGTGGCCACTGACGTCTTGGAGGTCGGCGACCAGGCGCCCATGGAATGCGGATGCTTGCGGGCGTATTCCTTGACGGCCTTCGGGGCGCGCCGGTCCGAGTTGCCTTCGCGCAGCACGGGGTTCACGGCGGAGCCCATGACTTTCGCGTAGCGGGCCTTGGCGTCTTTTTCCGCATCGGTCTTGGGCACCTCGGGGAAGTCGGGCAGGGCATAGCCCTTGGCCTGGAGCTCGGCGATTGCGGCCTTCAGCTGCGGCACGGAGGCGCTGATGTTGGGCAGCTTGATGATGTTGGCCTCGGGCTTCATCGTCAGGACGCCGAGCTCGGCAAGATGGTCGGCCACCCGCTGGTGGGGGGGGAGCAGGTCCGCGAAATTGGCCAAAATTCGGGCGGCGACGGAGATGTCGCGGCTTTCCACATTGATGCCCGAGTGCTTGGTGAAAGCCTGGATGATCGGCAGCAGGGAATAAGTGGCGAGGGCAGGGGCCTCGTCGGTTTTGGTGTAGATAATGGTAGGATTCACAGGAAAGTTGAGAGTTGAGCGCAGGACAGGTCCGGTCAAAAGCAAATTAGGCGCACATTTTGGCCGATTTGCGGCGCGGCGCGACGTTTTACTCGCTGCCAATCGGGCGGACGGCCTCAAAGCGCAGCACAGCCCGGTTTTCGGTCCGGGATTCGGCCAACAACACCGTGAAGCGTGCTTCCCAGTCATTCTGCTCCTCGGGGTCGATCAGAACTTGGGCGATCGGCCAGACCGCTCCCTGCCCCCCGTTGCCTGCTCCTTGCTCCGTGAAGTGGGTGTGCTTGGCCGCCCGGCCCTCGGGGTCGAGCCGGAAGCGTCCGCAGGCCTCGAAGTAGGCAGTGAATTCCTTTTCGATCCGCCGCGCTTCAATTACGGCAGCTCCTTCCTCACCGGCGGCGATGGCGACGGAGGCAAAGCGCAGGCGCGCCCCGTCCCAATCGCGGGCGGCGGCATCCTGCAGGAAACCAAGCACCGCGACGCGGACCAGCCGGCGAAAAGCGGCGACGTCACGGGTGATGTCGAAACTGGCGGGTCGGGCGGGCTTGGCCTCCAGCTCGATCGCCACGAAGTCCGGATTCTTCAGACGCTCCCACTCGTCCAGCAGACTGGAGTCGATGCCGCGGATCAGTTCCCTAAAATACTCCTCCATCTCGATGACCGGCTCGGTCTTGGCCGCATCCGGCACCGTTTGGGCGAGCACCTTCCACACCTGCATCAGGTGGCGCAGCAGGAGGCCCTCGCTGCGCTCCAAGCCGTAGTCGCGGACGTAGTCGGAGAAGGATTGGTAACGCTCAAACATCTCCCGGGCGATGGACTTGGGCCGGACGTTCTCCTGCTCGACCCACGGATGGGCGGCGGCGAACGTGTTGAAGGTCTCGTAGAGGAACTCGCGCAGCGGTTTCGGGTGCTCAACCTCCTCGAGCTTGGCCATGCGCTCCTCGTAGGGAATGCCCGCGGCCTTCCACTCCTCGATCTTAAGGCCCTTCTGCTTGTCCACTTGCCGCCGGAGAATCTGGTCCGGGTCCTCCACGATGGCCTCACAAAGGGTAAGCACATCAAACACATAGTCCGGTGATTCGCGATCGAGCAGGGGCAGGGTGTCGATGAGGTAGAGCGAGAGCGCCTGGTGCAGCGAGAAGTCGTCCTGCAACTCGACGTTCACGCGCAATCGCCGGCCCGAAGGGTGTTGCGGAATGATCTCGATTATCTTGCGGTCGAGCAGGGCGCGGAACAATTGCCAGGCGCGCTTACGCAGGGCCTTCTTTTTCGCGGGCGTCTCGTGGCAGTCGTTGATGATCTGTCTCAGGGCGCGGCAGCCGTCACTGTCGCGGCTGAGCACGAGCAGGAGCAGGCCGTGCGAGACATCAAAGTGAGAATTGAGCTCCTCGGGTGCGGCGGTGCGCAGGCGTTCGAAGGTCTTGGCGTCCCAGCCGACGGAGCCCTCGGGGGCCCGGGCCTTGACCAGTTTCCTTTTCTTCGTCGGATCGGCCGCGGCCTTCTCCTCGGCGCGTTTGTTTTCAATCATGTGCTCCGGCGCCTGGACGATCACATAGCCCTGGTCGTCGTAACCGGCCCGACCCGCCCGGCCCGAGACCTGACGGAAATCGCGGACGCTGAGGATCGCGGCCTTCTGGCCGTCGTATTTCCACAGTTGGGTGAAGAGGACAGTGCGGATGGGGACATTGATGCCAACCCCGAGCGTGTCGGTGCCGCAGATGAGCTTGAGCCGGCCCTTTTGCGCGAGTTGCTCGACGAGGATGCGGTATTTGGGCAGCAGGCCCGCGTGATGCACCCCGATACCGTGGCGCAACCAGCGTTTGATGTCCTTGCCGTAGGGACTGTTGAATTTCACCGATTCGAGGTCGGTGGCGAGCACCGCTTTCTCTTCCTTGCTGCAGACGGACAGGCTCATCAGGGCCTGCGCGGCCTCGGCGGCGGCGCGCTGGGTGAAGTGCACCAGATAGA
>JBAXWQ010000227.1:0-5349 GCA_037128315.1 Opitutia bacterium
GGCTGGTGGTCTCCCACCAGCAAACTGCCCGCCCACCGCATCATCGGCCTGGAGCACCTGACGGACGCCCTCGCCCGCGGCCACGGGGTCATCCTGCTTACGGCCCATTTCACCACCCTGGAGATCGGCGGCCGCTTCATATCCGAGGCGCACACCATGGGCGGACTCTACCGCGACCCCAACAATCCGGTCGTCGCCCACCTCATGCGCAACCAGCGCGCCCGGCACATGTCGCCCGCCGTGCATTTCGACGATCTCCGCGGACTGATCCGGGCCCTCCGCGCCAATGCCGCCATCTGGTATGCCCCCGACCAGGGCAAGCGCAGCAAGTCTTCCGAAATTTTACCCTTCTTCGGAGTCCCGGCCATCACCAACACCGCCACCAGCAAGATCGCCGAAATGACGGGGGCCGCCGTGGTGCCCTTCTTTGCCCGCCGCGAGGCCGACCAATCCTACACCCTCACGCTCCACCCGCCGCTGGATAATTTCCCGACCGCCGATGCGACCGCCGATGCCATCCGGGTCAACCAGCTCATCGAGGAAAACATCAACCTCTGCCCTGAGCAGTACTTTTGGGTTCACAAACGTTTCAAAGCTCGCGGGGCCGGTTACCCGGAGGTGTATTGACCCATGGCTTGGCCTGATCCCCGCCCACTGCGTATTCTGGTCATCCGCTACCGTTTTATCGGCGACACGGTCCTGGCCATTCCCTTTCTGCGCAACCTGCGGCAGGCGTTTCCGCAGGCCAAGATCGATGTGCTGGCCGAACCCGTCTCGGGCGACACCCTCGCCCTCTGCCCCTACAAGGACGAACTGCTGTTCTACGCTCCCCGGTGGAAGGGCGAAAAAAAGCGGGCGGCAAAATTCCCGACCAGTCTCCTAGGCGCCGCCCAATTTCTCCGCGCGCGGGGCTATGACCGCTGCTACATTCTGCGCCGTTCCTTCTCCAGCGCGATCTTGCCGCTGCTGGCCGGCATTCCCCATCGCGTGGGCTTCGCCACCGAGGGCCGCAACTGGCTCCTGCAGCGCAGCGCGCCCTATGCCGACAAACACGAAGTCGAGTGCTTCCTGGATATTCTGCGGGCCGACGGCATTCCCGTCACCAACACCGGCAACGAAAACTGGACCGACCCCGCCACCGATGCCCGCGTCGCCGCGGCCCTGCCCGCAGGCCGGCGTCCGCGGGTGTTCATTTGCGCCAAATCGGTGTTTGCCCTGAAGGATTGGGCGCCCGACCGGTTTGCCCAGCTGATCGCCTGGCTGGTCAATGATCGCGGCTGCGAGGTCCACCTCTGCGATTCCCCCGGCCTCGCCAACTACTACGCCGAAATCCGCGCCGCCCTGCCCGCTCCGCTCCAGCGCGACTGGATCGACTGGAGCAGCGAACTCGGGATTCGCGAGGTCAATTCCCTCTTCAAGCGGATGGATCTCGCCATTGGCATCGACACCGGACTGCTCCATCTGGCCGCCTCATTCCATGTCCCGGTCGTGGCGCTCTTTGGTCCGCTGGAACCCTGGCGCTGGCATCCCTGGGATACCCGGCACACCATCCTCCGGCCGGACGACCTTGCCGGGCCCCGGCCCCTGCTGCGCCTGACCGTCGCCACGGTGCAGGCGGCGGTCGACCCGTACCTCCCCACCCTGACCTTGGCATGAACCCCAAACCGCGGGTCCTTCACTTCGTCACTGGCGGCGGCTCCGGGGCCACCAAGGTCGCCCTCGAACTGGCGTGCGGCCACCTCGCCAGCGGGCGTTTTGAGCCGCTGCTGGTGTTGCGGCGCAAGCGCGTCCCCTTGCCCGCCGCGATGCAGGCCCGCATTACCGCCACCGGCCTGCGGACGGCCTGGGTGGACAGCGGACTAAAATTCAGGACCCTCCGCCAACTGGCGGCAATCATCGCTGAATTCCAGCCCCAGGTCTTCGCCGCCCATGGCAACAGCGAGCACCTCTGGGGCCGTCAGGCCGCCTTCGCCGCCGGGGTGCCGGTGGTCATTCACATCGAGCAAAACTGCGAGCGCTACCCCTTCTGGCGGCGCTGGACCGCCCGCAGACTCGCCGCCCGCACCCATGCCACCGTCTGCGTCTCATCCGGTGTCGCCGCCCATCTGCAGCCGCTTGGTCTGGCCGGCCCCCGGGTGGAAATCATCCATAATGGCGTCGAGGCGGCGCGCTATGCCGTGGGGGCGCCGCCCTTCGCCACCCGTAGCCAGGACATCATCATGGTCGCCCGTTTCGCCCGGCAGAAGGACCAACCGACCCTGATTCGCGCCGCCCAGCGCCTGGTGAGCCAGGGCTGGACCGGCCGACTCCTGCTCGGCGGCGATGGCAAGGCCAGCCATCGGCGCGCCTGCGAACGACTAGTCCAGCGGCTGGGACTTGGCGGTCGCGTTGAATTCCTCGGCCGCGTAAGCGATGCCGCCCCCCTCTATCATCGCTGCCGCGCCGCCGTGCTTTCGACTCATTATGAGGGCCTGCCCCTCGTGCTTATCGACTACATGGCCGCCGGCTGCGCCACCGTGGGCAGCGAGGCGCCTGGGGTGACCGACGTCATCCAGCCAGGCGTCAACGGCTGGTTATTCCCCCACGGCGATGATGCCGCCTTGGCCGCCACGCTGACCCAGGTGCTGGCGGGCGGAGCGGAAGTGGAGGCGATCGTGGCCCGCGGCCAAGCCGACGCACCGGCTCGATTCTCCCTCGATAAAATGATTGGCGGTTACGAGACACTTTTCAGCGAATTGCTGACCTGAGCACGGATTCGTGGCAGAGCCTAGTATCCAGTAACACCAAATGGTTTGGATTCCTGGCGCTGCGGGCAGGGATTTTGTCACCGAGGACACCGAGTTCCGACCCGGAGTGCACCGAGCCCATCTCCTAGCCCAACATCTCGCCGGTCATTCCTCTGTGACCTCTGTGTCAGTGCTCCGGCTTGGCTCGGTGGCCATCCGAACAATCACACGATACAGTCTACTAGTTTGTCGTTGCGACGGGTGCGCCCATTCCCAGCCTTGACCCTGCCGCCATGTCCTTGCTCGAAGTCACCGATTTGCGTACCCACTTCCACACGCGCAGCGGGGTCTATCGGGCGGTCGACGGCGTCAGTTTCGCCCTGGAAAAAGGCGAGACTCTGGGTCTGGTCGGCGAGTCCGGCTCCGGCAAGTCCGTCACCTGCTACTCGCTGATGGGTCTCGTGCCCCAGCCGCCCGGCCGCATTGAGAGCGGCACGGCGATGTTCGACGGCACCGACCTCCTGCATTGCCCGCCAGCCGTCGCCCGCGGCATTCGCGGCAAGCGCATCGCGATGATCTTTCAGGATCCGATGACGTCGCTGAACCCCTACCTGCGCATCTCCGAGCAGCTCATTGAACCCCTGCTGATCCACGAGACCATCACCCGGACTGAGGCCCTGGCCCGGGGCCTGGCGATGCTGGAGGCTGTCGGGATCAACGACGCCGCCCGGCGCATGCACAGTTATCCGCATGAGTTTTCCGGCGGCATGCGACAGCGCGTGATGATCGCCATGGCGCTCATCACCCGCCCCGAGATCCTCATCGCCGACGAGCCCACCACAGCCCTCGACGTCACCGTCCAAGCCCAGATCCTCGAACTCCTCAAGCAGCTCCAGCGCGAGCTCGGCATGGCCATTATATTCGTAACCCACGACCTCGGGGTCATCTCCGGCCTCTGCGATCGGGTGCAGGTGATGTACGCCGGCCGGATTGTGGAAACCGCCGACACCCGCACCCTTTTCCGCGCGCCGCGCCATCCCTATACGAAGGCCCTGCAACGCTCCATTCCTTCGCTGCAGCCCAAGGGCCGGGAGCTCTACACGATCCCAGGCCTGCTCCCCGACCTGGCCAAGCCCGTCGCCGGCTGCGCCTTCGCCCCCCGCTGCGAAGCGGCCACGGACCTCTGTCATGCCTCCGATCCGAGCCTGACGGCCCTCACCCCCGCCCAATCCACCGCCTGTTTGCGGGTTCAGAACGGAGAAATTTAACCACGGATTGCACGGATGAATAGAGATTTCCCGACCAAGGCAGTGTTAGGCCACAAAAAGGCACAACAATCCGACAGCGAAATATACTCTCAAGGCGCCTATAGGCGCACGGAACATCCTGACTGCAGAACCAAGCCTCTTTGTGCCTTCTTGTGGCTCTCAACTTTGATCCGTGCCACCGGTGAAATCCACGGTTAAAGAAATGCCTTCGCCCATTCTCCAGCTTCACGACGTCAAGACGCACTTCCCGGTCGAGTCGGGCTTTTTGGTGCGCAAGCAGACGGGGACCGTGAAAGCGGTGGATGGCGTGACCCTCAGCGTGGCCCGGGGCGAGGTGCTCGGGCTGGTGGGCGAATCCGGCTGCGGGAAGTCCACCCTCGCCCGCACGATCTTGCAGCTGGTGCCGACCACGGCCGGCACGGTCATATTGGAAGGAAAAAACCTGACCGCCGCCTCCGCCGCCGACTTGCTCACCGCCCGGCGCGATCTGCAGATGGTTTTCCAGGACCCCTTCGCGTCGCTGAATCCGCGCATGACGGTCTTCGCGACCCTCGCCGAGCCTCTCCGGGTTCATGGCACGGTGCCCGCGGACCAGGTCGACCGCCGGGTCAGCGAATTGATGGAGCGCGTCGGCATTTCGCCCCGCTTCCGGCAAAAGTACCCGCATGAGTTTTCCGGCGGCCAACGCCAGCGCATCGCCATCGCCCGGGCCCTCGCCCTCGAGCCGAAGGTCATCATCGCCGACGAGCCCGTGTCGGCCCTCGATGTTTCCATCCAGGCGCAGATCCTCAACCTGCTGGCCAAGCTCTGCCGCGAGATGAACCTGGCGCTGATATTCATCGCGCACGATCTCTCGGTGGTGAAGCACATCTCTGACCGCATCGCGGTGATGTACCTCGGCAAGATCGTCGAGCTCGGCCCAGCCGCCGCCGTGATCGAACAGCCGCGCCATCCCTACACGCGCGCCCTGGTCAGTGCGATTCCAACGCCGGACCCCGACGTTGAACGCAACCGGCAGCGGCTCGTCCTGCCCGGCGACCCGCCCTCCCCGCTCAACCCCCCGGCCGGTTGCGCCTTTCACCCGCGCTGTGCCTTTGCGCAGGATAAATGCAAGTCCGCGGTGCCCCCGCTGCGGAACGCCGGTCCGGAGCGCGAGGCGGCCTGCGTGCGGCTCGAGGAGATTTGAGGCGGACTCATGCAGCCAGGGCCGCAAAACGGGTTTTCCCATGACGGGAAGCTACAGGGTTGTAGGAGGGGCTTCATGCCCCGATTCGCAACCTACGCCGCGTTCGAGCGCCAGACATCGGGGCATAAAGCCCCTCCTACAGCTCAGACTCTTGAGCTGTTACCTAGGA
>JBAXWQ010000228.1:0-5298 GCA_037128315.1 Opitutia bacterium
ATTACATTTGAGGCCGGCTCGTTCGGCACCGTGCAAGGGGCGGTCCAGGCGCAGGGCGGGGCAGGGCCGAACGCCTATAACTTCTCGGCGGCGGGCGGTTCCACCCAAAACGAGCGGCCGAACAATGATTTCACCAGTGTCACCTACGCGCTGCGGCTCGACCGGCAGGTGAGCAAGACGGCCGCGGTGGGGGCGACCTTCCGCGGGTTCAACGGGAGCTATGGCTCGCCCGGGGCGGCGGTCGGGTACGGGGCGAACGATCCGGACAATCACGACCGGGAAAGCAATTTGCTGGCAACCGTTTTTGCGGATTTTACCCCGAGCGCGACGTTGACCAGCAAGGTCGTGTTCGGTGGGCAGGACCGGCGCTTCGAATCAGATAATCCCGGCCCGTACGGGACGGAGGTCACCCTCGTGAAAAACCGCCGGGCGGTGCTTGACTGGCAGAGCACACTGCAGGCGGGCGCGCAGCATCGCGTGACGGCCGGACTGACCGCGGAGCATAACCACACCATCAACACGGGCTTTGGGGACATTGACGAGCGGCAGCAGTTGCTCGCGTTCTTCGCGCAGGATGAGTGGACCCCGGTCGAACGGGTGTACCTGACCGCCGGTTTGCGCAGCGACGATCATGATACCTTCGGGCGGGCCACCACGGGTCGGGCAACGGCCGCCTGGTTGTCGCGCGGGGCGCGCTGGAAATTCCGGGCGACCTACGGCACGGCATTCCGTTCGCCGAGCTTTCTCGATCTTTACGGGCAGAGCGCATTTTACGTCGGCAACCCCGGGCTGCGACCGGAGAAGGCGCGCGGCTGGGATGCGGGTGTTGATTATTTTCTGCCGGACAATCGCGGCAGCCTGAGCGTGACGTGGTTCGACACCCGCTTCCGCGATCTGATCGTCTATGACTTTGGCGTGTTTCCCGGAACCACGGCGAATGTGGGGCAGGCGTCGACGAAAGGACTGGAGTTGTCCGGGAAGTTTTCCCTGCCCGGCGCGGTCGACGTCCGGCTGGCCTATACCTATCTCGAGGCGGACAATCTCACTGACGGGACGCGGCTGCTCCGCCGGCCGCGGCACAGCGGTTCGCTCGATGTCTGGCATGACTTTGGCCGGGGCCTCAGTGCCGGCACCGGCCTGGCCTTTGCGGCGCAACGGGAGGACGTGGATGCAGCGACCTTCGCCACGATCGACGCCGAGGATTACCTGGTCGTGCGTCTCTATGGCGCCTGGCAGGCAAGTCCGCGCGTACTGCTCAAGGCCCGGATCGAAAACCTGCTCGACCAAAAATATGCCGAAGTAAACGGCTACCCGCAGCCGGGCTTCGGCGCCTTTGCCGGTGTTGAAATGAAGTTCTAAGCGGCCGGGCCGCCGCGAGCAGGACACTCCGCGCTTGCGGCTTCCCTGGGGCGGAGGAAACTCCGGCACCCCCATGAAACATCGCCTCAGCCTGATTATTTTCCTCCTCAGCTGTGCGCTTTCGCGCGCGGAAGATTTTCGTTACGGTCAGCCGGCGCAATCGCGGCGCCCGGCCGCCGACTATGTGCCCGACCTGGCCGTGCTGGCCAAGCCCCAGGCGAGCGAACTCCGCGAACTGGTGGAGCGGTTCGTGGCGGACCGCAAGGGCCTGGAATCCATGCACCCGGTGCCCAACTCGCCGTTGCAGCTGCGGCGGCTGGCGGAGTATTACCGGACCTGGGCGGCCAAGCTGGATGCCATGGCCTACGATCAACTCGGGGTGGAGGGCCGGATCGACTGGCACCTGATGCGGTTGGAAATGAAATACCAGCTCGGCCTCGTGGATCGCCAGCTGAAGCGCAATGCCGAGATGGTGCCGCTGCTGCCGTTTTTCGAGCCATTGGCGGGACTGCAGGAGCAGCGCCGGGAATACACCCGGCCCGACGGCAAGGCGGCGGCGGCGGCGCTGGCGGACGCGCGCACGCAGCTGGCGGCGGTGCGCGTGGCCCTGGAGTCCGGCCTGGCCGACAAGCCGGGCGAAAATGCCATCAAGCCGAACAAGATCATCGCCCTGCGCGCGATCAACCAGCTGCATGAGACCGGCAAGCAACTCGAGGATTGGTTCAAGCACTACGAACCCTATGACCCGGACTTCGGCTGGTGGACCCGCGAGCCCTACAAGAAATTGACCGCCGCGCTGGACGACTACGCCAAGTTCCTCCGCGAGAAAATTGTCGGCGCCAAGCCCGGCGAGGACGAGCCGATTGTCGGCGACCCGATCGGCGCCGAGGGCCTCACCCTCGACCTGGAGCACGAGATGATTCCCTATACGCCGGCGGAACTGATCGCCGTGGCGGAGAAGGAGTTTGCCTGGTGTGAGGCCGAGTGGAAAAAGGTTGCCCGCGACCTGGGCCTGGGGGACGACTGGCGGGCGGCCCTGGAAAAGATGAAGCAGGATTACGTCGCCCCCGGCGACCAGCCCGTGCTGATCGCCCGGCAGGCCTACGAGGCGGTGGATTTCATCACCAAACGCAACCTGCTGACCGTGCCCCCCCACCTGATTGATGACTGGTACATGACCATGATGTCGCCCGAACGGCAGAAGGTGAACCCGTTCTTCCTGGGCGGCGACCGGATCATCGTGTCGTTTCCCACGGACGCCATGGACCATCAGGACAAGCTGAACAGTTTGCGGGCCAACAATGTTCATCTCTGCCACGCCACCGTTTTCCATGAGCTGATCCCGGGCCACCACATGCAGGGCTGGTATAGCGACCGGTATAATCAGCACCGCCAGTTGTTCTACACCCCGTTTTGGATGGAGGGCTGGGCGCTGTGGTGGGAGTTCCATCTCTGGGACCTCGGCTACCAGCAGACACCGCTGGATCGCGCCGGCGCACTTTTTTGGCGCACCCACCGCTGTGCGCGCATCATCTTCTCGCTCAATTTCCACCTCGGCAAATGGACGCCGCAGCAGTGCATTGACTTCCTGGTGGACAAGGTCGGCCACGACCGGCACACGGCGACCGGCGAGGTGCGGCGTTCCTTCAACGGGGATTACTCGCCGCTCTATCAGGTCGGCTACATGATGGGGGCGATCCAGCTGCGCACGCTTTATGCCGATCTGGTGAAGACCGGCAAGATGCCCGAGAAGGATTTCCACGACCTCATTCTGCAGGGCGGCACCATGCCGATCGAGATGGTGCGGGCGCATGTCACCGGCACCAAGCTCCCCCGCGACTACACCAGTTCTTGGAAGTTTGCGGGCGAGAAGCCGTGAGAAAATTGTAGGGCGGGATCGCTGATCCCGCCGGCGGCCATCACCATGGCGGGATCAGCGATCCCGCCCTACAGCGCTACGGTGCTGATGCAAGGCCTTGAGCCGATCCAGCGCCTCGTCGCCGGTGAGCTGTGCCGGCCAGCCATAGGCGGCCGTCGCCGCGGCGTTCAGCTGCTCGAGGTCGGCGCCGCGCGCCGCGCGGGCGAGGGTCAGGCGTTGCTCCTCCTGGGTGCGGCTGAGGGAGCTGAGCCGGGTCGCGGGTGGCCAGGGAAAGGGGAATGAAGCGACGCGGGATGGGGGAGAAACCTTTGCCGAACACTGGCGCCACCAGAGCAGAAAGAGCCGCGAGCTGAGCAAGCCTTGGGCGAAGTCATCATCGCGGGCCACGACGAGCAGGCTGTCATCCGGCAGCCGGTTGCTGTCGATCCAGTCCCAGGCCGGGTCCGGGGCAGCAAGCGGGGTGGCGAGGTAGCGCTCGAGCCGGGCCAGGGTGGTGCGAAGTTCACGCTGGGCGAAAGGGTTGAGCCACCACCGCCCGGCGGGATCCTGCAGTTGGGTGCGGAGCAGCTGCCAGGGCATCTGATACAGCGCTGCTTCTTGGGCGGTGGATTGATCCGGGAAATCGATTGAGCGATGTTCCTGGGCGTGGCCCAATTTATATCCGATGATATGGCGCAGCACATCGCTGTTTGGCCGGCCGGTGGGGTTGCGGGCGGTCTCAATGGCACGAACCTGTGCGGTCGTGACCGCGGCGGGCGGCCACAAGGTTTCACCCACAAAGGCCAGACCGGCATTTTCCGGCAAGGGTTGGGGCGTGGCAGGAGGCATCGGGATAAACCCATTGCCTAGGATGCGGCCGGCGCCAAGCTGCTTCGCATCCTCCCATGCGAAGCCGAATCATCCCCGCGTTGCTGTGTTGCCTCGTTCCGCTGTCCCTCCTGGCCTCGCCGCTGAGCGAGAAAGTCCGCCAGCATCGCGTGGCGCACGAGCAGGAACTCGTGGCGGAATACCGCGAGTTCCTGACCATCCCGAACGTGGACGCCGACCAAACCAACGTCCGGCGCAATGCCGAGTTCCTGCGCGCCATGATGATACGGCGCGGCCTCGCGGCCGAGCTGCTGGAAGGTAAGACGTCGGCCACCAATCCCGCGGTTTTCGCCGAGGTCAGGGTGCCGGGAGCGACGCGTACCATCATGTTTTACGCGCATTACGACGGCCAGCCGGTCAATCCGAAGGAGTGGGCCACGGGCCTGGATCCGTGGAACCCGGTGTTCCTCACGGCGTCGCTCGCCAAGGGCGGGAAGATCGTCGATGGCTGGAAACCCGGCGACGCGATCAACCCCGCGTGGCGCCTCAACGGCCGCGCCAGCGCCGACGACAAGGCCGGCGTTTTCTCCATCCTCAACGCCTACGATGCCCTGGTTAAGACCGGGGGCCGGCCGACCGTGAATGTGAAATTCATCTTCGAGGGCGAGGAAGAGACGGGCTCTCCTCATCTCGGGGAGATCATGGAGTTGCACCGGGCCAAGCTGCAGAGCGACCTGTGGATCATCTGCGACGGATCCCGGCATGTCTCGGGCCGCAAGCTGGTGGTCTTCGGCGTGCGCGGTGATGTGAACATGAATCTGACCGCCTACGGGGCCAAGCGGCCCCTGCACAGCGGCAATTTTGGCAACTTCGCCCCCAATCCGGCCCTGCGGCTCGTGTCCCTGCTCGCGAGCATGAAGGACGACAACGGCAAGGTGCTCATCAAGGGCTTCTATGATGATTACGTGCAGTTCTCCGAATCCGAGCGGATCGCGGTCAAGGAGGCGTCCTTCACTGACACCGCCCTGCTGCAGGAACTGGGTTTGAAGCAAGGCGAGGTCCCCGGCCGGTCGCTGCTCGATGGCTTTGAACTGCCGACGCTCAACATCAACGGCATCGCGAGCGCCAACGTGGGGAAGACGGCGACCAATGTGATCCCCTCGACCGCCCGCGTCACGCTCGACCTGCGCGTCGTGCTGGGCATCGACTGGCGCCGTCAGGTGGGCCGCGTGACCGAGCACATGCAGGCGCAG
>JBAXWQ010000229.1:0-5285 GCA_037128315.1 Opitutia bacterium
ATATCGGCATCGCCAAGGACGTGCGCTTGCGGCTGGCCGTGCACAATGCCGGCAAGGGCGCCAAGTATACCCGGCCCCGGCTGCCGGTCCGACTGGTCTGGCAGGAAGGACCCATGAGCCTGACCCGGGCGCTGCAGCGCGAATACCAGCTCAAGCAGTTGACGCGTCCGAAAAAGCAGGCGCTCATCAAGGGGACATTAACCGTGCCCCGGCCGCGCTGAACTGTCCCATGCTTCTCCTGAACAAACTTCTGCCGCTCTTTTTTCTGCCCTTCGGTCTGGTTTGTGGATTGGTGGTCTGTGCCTTGTGGTCGAAGAAGTGGTGGCCGGGCCTGCTGGCCCTGTTCATTTTGTATGTCTGCAGCATTTCCGTCGTCAGCAGCCCGCTGATCGGGTGGTTGGAAACCCGCTACCCGGAGATCCCGCTGGAGCGGGTGGAGCCGGCCGACGCCGTGGTCGTCCTCGGCGGCATTCTCGGGCCGCGCAGCATGGCGCAGGCGCAGCCGAACTGGCTGGAGACGGTCGAACGCTTCGATGCCGGTGTGGCGCTGGTGCAATCGGGCAAGGCCGGCCACTTGGTCTTCACGGGGGCCCGCATGCCATGGGAAGATCGCGAGACCACGGAGGGCGTGGAGCTGCAGCGCCTCGCCATTGCGCGGGGCGTTCCACCCGGGAAGATTTTGGTCACGCGACTGATTGACAACACGGCCACCGAAGCGGCCGCGATTGCGGGATTGATGAAGGAGCAGGGCTGGCGGCGAATCATTCTGGTCACGACCGGCTGGCACATGCCGCGCTCGGTGCTGCTGTTTCGCAAGGCCGGCGTGAATTTCATTCCTTTCCCGGTCGATTTTCGCAGTGATCGGACCCGGACACTTTCCGCGATCGATTTCGTCCCCAAGGCCGAAGCGTGGCAGATGACCGAGACGGCGTTGCGCGAGGGCTACGGCTGGATATTCTACGCGCTGCCGCGGCCTTGATCAGGGCGGGCGCTGGTCGGTGAACCGCTGGTAATCCTCCGGGGTGTCGAGGTCCGTGCCGTCGGCGAGCGGGACATGGGCGACTTCGGCCGCCTGGGCCATCAGCAAGGCGCGTGCGCCCTGGTCGCCGGTCAGGGTGCTCAAGCGGGGGAACCATCTGGCGGAGAAAAAGGCCGGCGGCATCGCCCGGTCCGCCACGGACGACGCCACGATGCTGCGCCCGGTGTCCCGGTGACGGTGGAGCAGCGCCGCCAGGTGCGCGGCGGTCAGGCCCGGTTGATCGGCGAGGGCGACAATCAATCCGTCCAGTTGCGGCGCGAGCCGCTCGAGGGCGATGACTCCCGTGCGCAGGGATGAACCCAGACCTTCGGTCCACTCGGGATTGACCACGATTTCCACCGGCATGCCGGCCAGAACGGGGGCGATCTCTGCCGCCTGAGACCCGAGCACGACCACGAAGGGGTTGACCGGGGCGCTGAGCAAGGCCGTCACCACATGTCGCAACAGCGGTTGTCCCCCCAGCGGCAGCAATTGTTTCGGCCGGCCCATGCGACGGGATGCGCCCGCCGCCAACAGGATCAGTCCGCAGCGGATGGGCTCAGTCATGAATCGGGCCCGTTCGGTCACGCAGGGGGACCGCCAAGTGACCAGTCAGTCGAGACTGCATCTCGGCGAGAATCGAAAGGGCAACGGTCTCCGGCGTATTTCCGCCCAAATCCAGTCCGACCGGCGCGCTGAGTTTGGATAATTGGAAGGCCGTGGGGGGTGTGATGCCGGCGGGCAAATCCGCCAGCAGGCGATCGGTGCGCTTGCGCGGGCCCAGTTGCCCCAGATACGCGATGTCGCGCTGCAGCAGGGCATGAAGGAACTGCCGGTCGTCGGCATAGCGGTGGGTCATCACGACGGCAAACATGCGGGAATCCACGGGCAGACGGGCGCAAATCTGCTCGACCGGCGCGGCCAAGATGGCGTCGGCAGCAGGGAATCTTGCCGATGTGGCATAGGCCGTTCGGGTATCCGCCACCGTCACATGCCAGCCGGTCTCCTTGGCCATTCGGGCCAGCGGTTGAGCATCATCACCCGCCCCGCAGATGACCAACGCCGGCGGCGCGGCAATCGTTTCGCAAAATGTCTGCTCGCTTGCTTCGCCGGCACTCGCGAGGTGCGTGCCGTTGGAAGTCATGCCGTGGTAGTCCACCCGCAGGATGGTGTCGCGACGGGCGCGTTGATTGGTCTCCAGGACGCTCACCCAATCCGGCCGGATTGGCGGAATCCGCTCGATGAAAATCCGCACGACGCCCTGGCAGCCGAGACCGACGCCCCAGACCAGGTCGTTTTCCGTGGTCGTATCATAGACCGCGAGTTCCGCCCGGCCGGAGCCCAGGACGCGACGGGCGCGCTCCATCACATCCTCCTCGAGGCAACCGCCGCTGATCGAGCCGGTGCGCGTGCCATTCGGCAGGAGCAGCAGGCGCGCACCGGGTCGACGGTACGATGAGCCCTCGACCTGCACCAGCGTGGCCAGTGCGGCCGGTTGTCCGGCCGTGGTGGTCAGGGCGGCGAGGATGCGTGCGATTTCGGGCATGGGTCAGATGAAAAGTTCGGTGGGATGGCCACAAAAAGGCACGAAAATAATATGGGCATGCCGATCACGTCTTCCGCGCGCCAATAGGCGCCTTGAACGCCACACTCCCACCGGATTTCTTGCGCCTCTTTGTGGCCATAAATGTCTTGGTTCAGTCTGCGATCAGAGCGAAAACTTGCTTCATCCCTTCGGCACGAAGGAGGCGCGCGAGGGCGGCGCTGCGAACGCCATGGCGGCAGGTCAACACAAGCGGAGCGGTGATGGTGAGTTCACGGAGCCGTGCGAGATCCAGTGCGGGGATACTCGTTTTACCTGCTGGAACGGCTTCGCCCGGTTCGGTGAGATAGACCGTCCGCGCACCTTGGCCGAGCGCCGCGACGGCGGCTGGATCGAGAAACAGGGCGGGGTCGGCGATCGGGTTGGACTTGACCGTCCGCAGTTGGTCAAGCCGTGAGCACACCGGGCAATCGGGCCGGGCTAGGCGCTCAATGTTGAGTTGGATCCCATCCAGCAGGTTGACCAAACGGGTTTGGTGCACGGCGTCGCCTTCCCGCCCGAGCAGCAGCTTGATGACCTCGGCCGCTTGCATCACGCCGAGTACGCCAACGGCAGGGCCGAAGACCGGTCCGCCGGCGCAGTTGCCGGTCGTGTCCAGTTCGGCGGGGCTGCGCCCGAGCCAGAGGCAGTGCAGGCAACCTCCGGTCCCACGACGAAAAACATCCAGGGTTCCCTCGAAACGGTGCACGGCCGCCGACACCAGGGGAACACCGAGTGCGAGGCAGGCGTCGTGCAGCAGAAAGCGCGTGACGTGATTGTCCGAGCAATCGAGCACGACGCTGTGGCCCGCGACCAGGGAACGGACATTCAGCGGGGTCAGCTCACAATTCTGGGCCACCATCCTGGCCGCGGGGCTGTGCAATCGGAGGCGCGCCGCGGCGGCCAAGGCCTTGGGGGCGCCGATCTCGGCGGCGGTGAAAAGAACCTGCCGGTGCAGGTTGGATCGTTCCACCTTGCCGCTATCCACCAGCGTGAGCTGGCCGATGCCGGCTCCGGCGAGGTAGAGCGTGGCGGGACAACCCAGTCCCCCGACTCCGACCACCAGCACGCGGGCCGCCGCGAGCCTGGCCTGTCCGGCGGCACCAACTTCCGGCAGGGCGACCTGGCGGATATGAGCTTCGTCGGAGTGGGTTTGAGCGATGGCCTCTGCCGAGCAGTTGACCCATTCCGTTGCGCCACCGGGGTGATGCTCTTTTTTCCAGATGGGTAGCCGCAGCTTCAGTTCTTCAATCATGTGCCGGCAGGCCGCGAAGCCCGCCTGCCGGTGAGCGGAGGCGACGCCAATCCACACGGCGACCTCGCCGATGGACAGGGTCCCGGTGCGGTGCACACATAGCACCAGGACCCCGGGATACATCTGCTCGGTTTCGTGCACGATCGCCTCGCCCTCCTGTCGGGCCATGGCGTCAAAGGCCTCATATTCCAGCTTCGTGACCGGTTGGCCCAGGTGGTGGTTGCGGACCCGGCCCTCGAAGAGGGTCAGCGCCCCCGCCTCAGGCCGCGCCAGGCGAGCCTGCAGGGCGGCGGAGTCAATCGGCTGATCGGTCAGTTCAAACATGATCGTTCACGGAAAAATTTTGTCACAGAGGGCACAGAGATGAGCACGGAGGCAGAAGGAGTGGCAGGATTAGTTCACTCGGTGATCTCGGTGTGTCCTCTCTGGTTTGCTCTGTGCCACCATGGTTTGGTTTGTCATCCTCCGGCCACGGGCGGAATGAAGACCACCCGGTCGCCGGTGGACAGCGGGGTCGTCAGTTCCGCATAGCGCTCGTTGATCGAAACGCGCAACAGCCCGGCCGGAAATTTCAGGTTGGGGAAGCGCACTTGCAGTTCGGCGTAGAGGGCGAGGGCATCGACGGCCGAGGTTTCGATCGCCAAGACGGAACACCCGGCCTGCTCGCGCAGGATGGCGAAGAAGCGGACGTGAATCTGGCGAGCAGAATGCATCGGAGGGTTAACCACTAATAGCCACTAAGACCTCACTAATCCGGAGCAATGCAGGCTGATTTTCACCACGAAATATACGAAAATCTATTGTCAGCATTGATGGTTGTACTTGGAGCGATGATTGCCGGGCAGGGCCTCAGATTGGATCCCTTTCGTGTAGTTGGTGTGTTTCGTGCTGGCCATGTATTAGATGAATAAGCTCGGTCTCATTCATCTGCATCCATTAGTGACTATTAGTGTGGATTAGTGGTTCCAGAATCTGGCTCACCCGCCGATCTGGGACATGCCGCGGGCGGCGGGAATGAGATGCTGGGCCAGTCCGTGCCCCCACGGTTTCTCGTGCACGGCGCCGCGAATGCAGGTGGCGATGGCCTCGTCATTTTCGCCGCCGCGGAGCAGATTGAGCAAATTGATTTCGTTGTCCCGGAGCAGGCAGAGGCGCAGCACGCCGTCGGCGGTCAGGCGCATCCGGTTGCAGGCGGCACAGAAGGGTTGTGACACCGGGCTGATGAAACCCAGCGCGCCCTGTCCACCCGGTAGGCGATACAGGCGGGCCTCGCCATCGAGCTTGCCGCCATTGACCAGTTCCAGCGGGCCGAATGATTTCTCCAGCAAGGCAAGCAGTTCCCCCCCCGCGACCATGCCCTTGGGCTGGAACGCGGCGTTGTTGCCAAAGGGCATCTGCTCGATGAAGCGCACCTGCCAGGGGTTGGTCAG